>JBEBWQ010000026.1:0-15201 GCA_040392075.1 Microbacterium sp. | reverse complement strand
CCCCTCGCTGTCCGCCCGGCCCTCCCCCAACCCGCTCGCCCGCGCCGCGGCGCGGCAGACGGAGGGCGACGCGGACCCCGCCGGCGAGGCGCCCGCCGGCGCCTGAGATGGCACATCCCTACTTCGAGCAGGCGCAGTACCCGCGCGTCCTGGCTCACCGCGGGCTCGTGGTGGCGGCGGATGAGAGGAGCATCGCCCCCTGGGAGAACACGGCGGCGGCCTTCGCAGCGGCGCACGCGGCGGGGGCGGAGTACATCGAGACCGATTGCCGGCTGACCCTCGATGGCGACGTGGTCCTCTTCCACGACGACACCCTGGAGCGGCTCCTCGGCGATCGCCGGGCGGTGGACACCGTCCGGACGGCCGAACTGGCCGAGCTGCTGGCCGACCATGGCGGCCTGCTGACCGTGACGGAGGCGCTGGAGGCGTTCCCGGACACGCGGTTCAACATCGATGTGAAGACCTCCGCGGCCGCGCTCCCCCTGGGTGAGGCGGTGTCGCGGGCGACGGACCGCGTGCTGATCACGAGTTTCGCCGATGCGAACCGGCGGACGGCGCTCCAGGCGGTCCGCCGGGCCGGCGCACCGCGTCCCCCCGCCGTGTCCGGCGGCCGGGAGACGATCGCGGCGCTCCGCGCGGCGACGGCGGTGGGGCTGTCCGCCGCCGCCCGGCACACGCTGCGAGACGTCGACGCCCTGCAGATCCCCGAGCGCATGGGCGCACTGCGCGTGCTCACGCCCGCTCTCCTTCGCGCCGCCCACGCCGCCGGTGTGGAGGTGCATGTGTGGACGGTCAACGATCCGGCACGCATGCAGGCGCTCATCGCATCCGGCGTCGACGGGGTCGTCTCCGACCGGGCGGATCTCGCGCGCGAGGCGCTCGCACCCCGCTGACCCGCGGCTTCCCTCCTCCCGATGAGGAAACCCGCGTTCCGACCTGGGATTCGTCTGTGAATCCCGCCGGAACTCTGCGGGCGTGGATGAAGAGCACAGGCTGATGCGTTGAACTGATCAGCAACGAGAGGACCACACAATGGCAGATCGTAGCCTGCGCGGCATCAGACTCGGCGCCCAGAGCCTCCAAAGCGAAGAGGGCGTCGTCTTCATGGAACGGCGGGAGACCGCCTACCACTGTGACACCTGCGGGAGCACCACCACGCTGATGTTCTCGGCCGACGCCGAGCCGCCCACCACCTGGGAGTGCCGCTCCTGCGGCGCGGAGGCTCGGCTTCAGATCGACGGTCAGAGCGTGGCCTCCGAGGGCGGGGACGAGAAGACCCCCCGCACCCACTGGGACATGCTGCTGGAGCGGCGTTCCCGCGCGGAGCTGGAAGAGCTCCTCGAAGAGCGCCTCGCCTATATCCGGGCCCGTCGCGGAGAGGGCGAGGACCCGACCCGCGAGCGCATCGGCGCCTGAGCGCACGAGACACAGCGCACGAGACGCGAAGGGCGGGTGCATCCGAAGGGGTGCACCCGCCCTTTCTCATGCCCGGCGCCTGCCGGGGAGAGGAGATCTGCCGGGCCGGGGACGAGGTCCCGGCGTGTCGATCCTCCTCCCGGGATATGTCCTCTTCTCGGATGGGCGGGAAGAGCCGACCGGGACGGGCCGGAAGGACACTCGGGCACGGTCTGCCGGAGGAGCGGAGATACACAGGTCTCGGCGCGCTCTAGCGGGAGGGTCCTTGGTTCGCGTCGGGCCGGGGACGAGGTCCCGGCGTGTCGATCCTCGATCCCTCTGTGGGGGCGGCGGGTGCGCGGGGAGGGGCGGGTAGAAGGGCCGTGAAGGGACGATCCCGGGCTCAGCGGGACCGGTGCACGCGCGCCGCGATCCCGGCGATCACCAGTCCGGCCAGCCCCGCCCACGGAAGCGCCGCGGAGATGCCCGGACCCACGATCACGCCCCCCGTCGCCCCCGTCCGGAGGGCGACATCCTCGACGAGGGCCCCCGCCTCGCCCGCCCCGAGGGCGGCGACCGTGGAGCCGTCGGGCCGGATGATCTGGCTGGTGCCCACCGTGGAGACGTTCACCACGGACCGGCCCGTCTCGATCGCCCGCATGCGGGCGAGGGCGAGCTGCTGCAGGTTCTCGTCCGTCTCCCGGAAGTCGGCGTTGTTGGTCTGGAAGACCAGCGCCTCCGCCCCGGCGCGGATCCCTTCGACCAGGACGTCATCGTAGATCACGTCGAAGCAGATCGCCAGGCCCAGCGTGACGCCGTCCACATCGATCACGGGCGGGTTCGATCCGGCCGTGTACTCGCGCTGGAGCAGACCGATGAGGTCGGGGGCCAGCGCGGCGAAGAACGGCCGGTCGGGCACGTATTCTCCGAAGGGAACGGGGTGCCGTTTGTCGTGGATCTGGACGCCGGCGGGATCGGCTGCGGCGTCGGCCGTCCAGAGCAGGGAGGTGTTGAAGATCAGCTCCTCCCCCTCGACATCCCGCACCGTGGCGGTGTTCACGAGGACCGGAGCATCCGCGGAGCGGACGAGCCTGGTGAGGCTCCGCGCGATCCGCTCGTTCCGGAACGGATCGGCGTCGAGCGCGCCCTCCGGCCAGACGACGAGATCGAGGTCCTCGTCGAGCACCGGCTCGGTGGCGGCCAGCTGCGCCTCGATCACGGCGTACGGCTCGCGCTGGTCGAAGTAGCCGGTGGGGCCGTTCCCCTGGACGGCGGCGATGCGCATCGTCCCCGCCGGCGCCGTGGGGAACGACGGAAGGAGCACGAGCGCGGCGATGAGACCGATCGGCAGGATGATCGTCACCGGCCGCCGGATGCGGCCGAGCCGGATCGCCTCGATGACCATCGCGACGACGAAGACGACGAGGAAGCTGAGACCGGTGACCCCGGTCCAGGAGGTCACCGGCGCCAGCGGGCTCTCGGACTGGCTCATCGCGATCCGCGCCCAGGGGAAGCCCCCGTAGGGCCAGGTGCCGAGCACCTGCTCCCGGAGCACCCAGAGCGCGGCGACCAGCGCGGGAAGGGCGATCAGCCGGCTGAGGACGCCCGGGAGCACCCGAGGCATCCATCGATAGGCGAGCGCGATCGGCACGACGAGCACCGCGGTGAGCACCGCCTCCAGACCGGCGAGACCCGCCCAGGGGATCGGGCCGAGATAGCGCGCCGTCCAGGAGACGAGGAGGAAGAAGAACACGCCTCCGTAGACCAGCCCGACCAGGAGCGCGCCGCCGATGCTGCGGCCGATCAGCGCGAGGAGGAGCAGAGCCGCCGCCGGGAAGGCGGCGATCCAGATGCCGAGCTCCGGGAACGCCGTGTCCATGAGCAGGCCCGCCCCCGCCGCCGCGATCACCGCGGCCCAGAGAGGAAGGAGCGGCCGCGGAAGGGCGGGGCGCCCCCGTCGGGTCTGCCCCGCCGCCGTGCGGCCGCGGGCCGAGTGCTGCCGGTCCACGGCTCAGGCCGTCCCGTGGGAGACGATGCCACGCCGCAGGCCCTCCAGGGCCGAGCGGGCCGTGCGGGCGAGCGCGGCGTCGGGGGCGACCTGGGAGAGCTGATCGAGGAGGTCGATGGTCTGCTTCGCCCAGCGCACGAAGTCACCGGCGGCGAGGTCGGTGTCGCTGAGGACCCGCTCCAGCAGGGCGCCGCGCGCCCACGCCTGCATCGCGCCGCTCAGCCCCGGCGCGAGGGGCTCCGTGCCGGGCAGTCCGTGCGCCTGCTCGAGATCGTCCAGCTCGGCCCAGAGCGTCGTGGTGCGCTCCCAGGCGGTGCGGAACGCCCCCCGCGGGAGTCCATGCTCCCCCGCGCCGTCGTCCCGGCGGGGCTCGTAGACCAGGGCGCAGGCCATCGCCGCGAGGGAGGGCGCGTCCAGATCCTTCCAGAGTCCCTGGCGCAGGGACTCGGCGACCAGAAGATCGCGTTCGCCGTAGATCCGCCTCATCGTGCGTCCCGCGTCGGTGAGCGCGGTGGCGTCGCCCTTCCCGCTGATGTAGTCGAGGGTCTTCAGCACCTCGAGGATCCGGTCGAAACGGCGTGCGACGGTGCCGGTGCGCTTGGCGATCTGAGCGCGGATCCGGTCGGTCTGCGCCTTGAGCTTCGTGTACCGCTCGCCCCAGCGGGCGTGCGCCTCCCGGTCCGGGCACCGGTGGCAGGGGTGGCGGCGCAGCTCCGTGCGCAGCGTCTCCAGCCGTCGCAGCCGCTTGTCGCGGACCGAGC
Organism: Microbacterium sp.; assembly: GCA_040392075.1. Lineage (GTDB taxonomy): Bacteria > Actinomycetota > Actinomycetes > Actinomycetales > Microbacteriaceae > Microbacterium. The sequence continues at coordinate 11,037 of JBEBWQ010000026.1, read as the reverse complement.
GGGAGACGTGTCCGTCACTGCGCTGCTTGCGCTCGAGATCGCCGAGCTCGCGCCGCAGGCCCGCGTACGCGAGGAAGTCCCCGTGCTCGCACGCCATGGCGGCGCGATAGCCCTCCAGGGACTCCTCGGCCTCACGCACCTGGGTGGCGAGGCCGACGACCGCGCGGTCGGCCTGGAACTGTGCGAACGAGGACTCCAGGATCTGCCGCGCCCGCGCCCGCCCGACGCGGTCGATGAGGTTGACCGCCATGTTGTAGGTGGGGCGGAAGGACGAGTTCAGCGGGTAGGTGCGTCGCGAGGCGAGGGAGGCGACCGCCTCCGGGTCCAGGCCCGCCGTCCACTGCACGACCGCGTGTCCTTCGACGTCGATGCCGCGGCGGCCGGCACGACCCGTCAGCTGCGTGTACTCCCCCGGCGTGATCGGCACCCGCGCCTCGCCGTTGAACTTCTCCAGCTTCTCCAGCACGACGGTGCGCGCCGGCATGTTGATGCCCAGCGCCAGGGTCTCGGTGGCGAAGACGGCCTTCACCAGCTTGCGCTGGAAGAGCTCCTCGACCACCTCCTTGAACACCGGGAGGAGCCCCGCATGGTGCGCGGCGACCCCCGCCTCCAGGTGCTCCCGCCATTCCCAGAAGCCGAGCACGCCGAGGTCCTCCTCGGTTAGCGTCCGGGTGCGCTCCTGCACGATCTCGCGGATCTCCGCCCTCTCCTCGGGGGTGGTCAGCCGGATGCCGGAGCGCCGCACCTGGCGCACGGCGGAGTCGCAGCCGACGCGGCTGAACACGAAGAAGATCGCCGGCAGCAGCGTGGCCTTCTCCAGGAGGGCGACGACCTCGGCGCGGTCCGCCCGCTCCACCCGGCGCGGGGGCGCGTAGCCGCGCCGCCCCCGAGGGCCGCGGCCGTTCCGGGCGCCGCCCAGGTGCGCGAGCCGGAGCAGCTCGCGGTTCACCGGCGGGGCGTCCTGGCTCTGCCGCCGCGGAGCCGGCCGGCCTCCGCCTTCCGGCAGGGGGACGTCGAAGAGCGGCAGCAGGGCGTCGTTCACCAGCACGTGCTGCTCCAGCGGCACGGGACGGACCTCTGACACGATCACCTCGGTGTCGCCGCGCACGGTGTCCAGCCAGTCGCCGAACTCCTCCGCGTTCGACACCGTGGCGCTGAGCGAGACCAGCCGCACGTCCGCCGGGAGGTGCAGGATCACCTCCTCCCACACCGCACCGCGGAAGCGATCGGCGAGGTAGTGCACCTCGTCCATCACCACGTACCGCAGGTCGCGGAGCGTCGAGGAGCCCGCATAGAGCATGTTCCGCAGCACCTCGGTGGTCATCACCACGATGCGGGCGTTGCCGTTGATGCTCGTGTCGCCGGTGAGGAGCCCCACGTCCTCCGCGCCGTAGACCTCGACGAGCTCCCGGAACTTCTGGTTCGACAGCGCCTTCATCGGGGTCGTGTAGAAGGCCTTGTCGTGCTGCTCCCCCATCGCCAGGTGGATGGCGAACTCGCCGACCACCGTCTTGCCCGCGCCGGTGGGCGCGGCGACCAGGACGCTGCGACCGTCCTCGAGCGCGTGGCAGCTGGCGAGCTGGAAGGGATCGAGGGCGAAGCGCAGGCCGGCGGCGAAGGCGGCGGTCTGCGGGTGGCTCGATCGTGCGTCGGCCGCGGCGTACCGCTCCGCCGGGGAAGTCATGCGGTCTCGACGCTCCCGGGGGTGCCGGGCGGATCGTCGAGGAGCAGGCCGGCGGCCTTGTCCCGCCGGTACCTCCTGCGGTCGAAGAGCAGGGAGACCAGCACGGCCCCGAAGTAGAGCACAACCATGATCCCGCCCAGCAGCAGCATGGAGAAGGCGTCGGCGGCGGGAGTCGTGAGCGCGGCGAACAGCGTCGCGATGATCACGGCCAGCCTCCACCCCTTCAGCAGCGCCCGACCGGTGACGATGCCCGCGAGATTGAGCGCGACCAGGAAGACCGGGAGCACGAAGGCCACTCCGATCACCAGCACGAACTTGAAGATGAAATCGTAGTACTGGCCGGCGTCGAAGTAGTTCACGCCGCCCGTGGGAACGAAGCTCCCCATCAGTTTGATGATGTTCGGGGAGACCAGCACCGCCACCCATCCGCCCAGGAAGAACAGCGGGATCGCCGCTCCGAGGAAACCGAGGGTGTACCGGATCTCCTTGCGTGTGAGGCCGGGCATGATGAAGGCCCAGACCTGCCACAGCCACACGGGGGCGGAGAGGATCAGACCGATGGAGAAGGCGATGCGCATGCGCATGTCGAACGCGCCCGTGACGGTCGTGAACATCAGCTGGGCGAACGGGGTCTCTGTCCCCCGCTGCGCGTCCAGGATGCGGATCGGCTCGGTGAGGAAGTAGATGATCGGATCGGTGACGATGAAGGCGACGACCATGCCGACGATGAGGCCGGCGGCGGCGATCATCAGCCGCTTGCGGAGTTCGAGGAAGTGCGCGGCCAGAGACATGCTCCGGTCGCGACGATCTCTCTTCAGCGCACCTTCGGTAACAGCCACGGCTTACGAGGCGCGGGGTGGAGTGTCCGTATCAGCGGGCGCGGTCGAGGTGGCGCCCGTCGTCTCCGACGCGACGGTGCTCTCAGCGGTCGCGGCGTCGTCGGGCTTGTCCTCTTCCTTCATGGCCTTCATCTCGCCCTTGAAGACACGGGCCGACTGCCCGAGGCTCTTGGCGAGCGCCGGGAGTTTCGCCGCTCCGAACAGCAGCAGGACGACTGCCAAAATGATCAGCAGCGTCGGCCATCCCATTAGATTCCCGCCCATAGGAGCTCTCCTTCGTCGTGTTGCTCGATTTTCAGTCTACAGACCCCGCTTCGAGTCTGCCGCTGAATTCGGAGGAGTCGGGTTGTCGTACTGCGCGAGCCCGGCTTCCGCCCACTCCCGCGTCGCGGAACGCGCGGTCGCGGGGGCGCGTACCTCCAGCGCTCCCCCGAACCGGGCGGCGAGCCGCCGGATCCCCCGTGGATCGCTCATCCGGATCCTCGCCCGAAGCTCATCTGCCGCGGTCTGCAGGCGGGCGTAGGGGAAGCGCTCCTCCAGGAGCGGGCGGAGGGACACGGGCAGATCGACGACGACCTCCCCCTCCCCCTCCCCGGGGGTGAAGAGCGCGGGGGCGGGCTCGGCCCCGTGGTGACGGGGCTGGGCGGTCACGGTGACGTCCCGGATCCGGTCGAGGTGGAAGGTCCGCATCGCCTGTCGCAGATGGCACCACCCCTGCAGGTACCACTCCGCCCCCGCGTTGACGATGCGCACCGGATCGACGGTCCTCTGGGTGGGTGCGGCGTCCAGTGCCTGGTAGGTGAACGACAGCGCCCGGTTGCGGTGCACGGCGTCGGCGACGCTCTCCCGCACCGCATCGACCTCCGGGGGCACCACCACGACATCCGCCGGGCGGGTCGTCGCGCCGCGGGACAGCTTGGCGAGCAGGCCGGTGACGACGTCGGAATCGGCCACGCCCGGGAGCGAGGCGACCAGGTGCAGTCCGGCGATCAACGCCGCCGCCTCGCGCGCCGACAGCCTCGGGACCCGGCGGAGCCCGACATCGTGGGTGATCCGGATGATCCCCTGCTGATCCAGGAGGTCCCAGTCGATGTCGAAGAGATCCTGCGGCGGCTGCCAGTAGCCGTCCTCGCCCGGGAGCCCGATGACGGTGAGCCGTTCCACCATCTCACGCAGCTGGGGCTCCGTGACGCCGAAGTCGGCCGCGGCCTCGGAGAGGGGCACCGCGTCGCGTTCCAGGAGGTACGGGACGAGCGTGAGGTAGAGACGGACCCGGTCCAGCGCGACGAGGGCCGGCCGCGTGCCGCTCATCGTGCCCGCTCCGGAGCGGCCGGGTCCCCGTGCCGATCGACGACCGCGCGCAATCGGGCGATCACCTGCCCGCGGAGGCTCTCGGGCGCGATCACGCGCACCTCGGGCCCGGCCGCGGCGAGCTCATCGGCGAGCACATGCACGTCCACGTAGGGGATGTGCAGCTCCAGCGCTCCGGCCGCTGCGCTCTCCCCGCCGGCCGCCGGAGCGGAGGCTCGGGCGCGGCGGGCGAGGCGCAGTGCGGTCTCGGTGCCCGGCTGCACGGCGACGACCGCCACCGTCTTCTCGGCGACGGCACGGAGACCTTCGAGGGCGCGCTCGCCCGCCCCGTCGCGGAGCTCCGCGTCGAACGTCTCCCCCGTGCGCGTCACCGCGCCGACGATGCGGCTGAGCAGGAAGGTCCGATCGCCCCCCGCCCGGACGTCCTCGCCGTAGACGTGCCACCGGCCCTCGTACTCGACCAGGGAGAGCGGGCGCAGCACCCGGCGACGGGCTTCGCCGTCACCGGGCTTGAGGTAGTCGAAGCCGACCTCCGCGCAGGTCTCGATCGCGTCCTGCAGGGGGCCGAACGCGGCATCGCGCACGACCACGCGCGGGGCGAAGCCGATGATCGGCTCGTCGCCGTCGATCCCCAGCGCCCGGATCTTGCGCACGCCGGCGACGGCCTCCGCCGACTGCGAGCCGGCTCCCCAGACGCTTCCGGCGAGCTGCAGGACCGCGAGCTCGACCGGAGTGAAGAGGATATCGTCGGGAAGGTCGTATTCCGCCTGCGGAATACGATAGCGGGCCTCCCGGAGGTTCTTCGGATCGCTGGGGTCCCCGAGGGTCTGCACCGGCACGCCGAGAGCACGGAGCTCCTCCTTGTCGCGCTCGAACATGCGCTCCAGGGACTCCGATGTCGCCCCGGCCTCGGTGCGCTGGCGGTATCCGGAGACCGTGTCGACGATCTGCTGACGGGTCAGGCCGATCTCCGTGGCCATGAGCGCCACGACGAGATTCGTCAGCCGCTCCTCCGCGGGGATCCGCACCGCGCTCATCCCGCCGGCGCGGCGTCGATGCCCAGGATGTCCACGACGAAGACGAGGGTGGCGCCGCCCGGGATCTTCCCGGAGCCCGCGTCGCCGTAGCCCAGCTCCGGCGGGATCACCGCGAGGATCTGGGAGCCGACGGTCTGACCCTCCAGCGCCTGGGCGAAGCCGGGGATCACGCCCTCGAGCGAGAGCTGCGCAGGTGTCCCCCGCTCCCACGAGCTGTCGAACACCTCACCGGTCTCCCAGATCACGCCCGTGTACTGCACGCGGAGCGTCGAGCCGGCAGGCACCCGCTCCCCGCTGCCGCGCAGCAGCACCTGGGTGACGAGGTCCGCCGGCGGAGCGGTGTTCGTCGGGAGGACGATGCCCGGCTGCCCGTCCATGGCGCGCACCACCGAGGGCATCCCGAAACCGGTGTTGAACTGCGGCGTGCCGTCGGCGGCGGGTAGATAGGTCTTCTGCACATCGATCACCGCGATGACGGTGTCGTCGGCCGCCAGGCCGAACGCGCTCAGCGGTGCGGCTCCGAAGTCCTCGGCGGAGATCGCCGCGAGGATCCGGCTGCCCCCGGTCGCGCACTCCAGCGCCGCGCCGATCCCGGGCAGCTCGCTCGACCAGTCGGAGAGGCTCGTCACGCGGGAGGGGTCGCCGTCGAAGGCGGTGGCGACCAGGCGCTCGCCGGTCGCCCCGCTGTAGAGCACCATGTCCACGACGAGCTGCTGGCCGGGCGCAGTCAGCGCGATGCCGTCCCCGCTGACGATGTCGGTGAACGTGGACTCCTGCACGTACAGCGGGGAGTACAGCGACACCTTCGGCTCGCTGCCGAGCTCTCCGGTCACCGTCGCCAGCGACTCGATGCCGCCGGAGGTGGGGCGATCGCAGGGAACACCGTCGAAGGACGGACCCGACGAGCATCCGGTCAGCGCGAGGGCGGCGATGCCGAGGGAGACGAGGGCGACAGAGGTCTTACGCACGCGCTCCAGTCTAGGCGTTCGGCTCCGCCCGATCGTCCGATTCCGCTGCTGCCGGGTCCGCGTCGCGTCGGCCTGCAGCGGCCCGGGCGCCTTCTGCGGCGCGCTGGGCCTCGCGGGCGCGCTTCCGGAGGTTCTTGTCCGTGATCTCCCGGTCCCCGACGGCGCCCGGCGTCCAGAGCTCCACGTCCTCGTCCCCGTAGCTGGACTTCGACGCGCGCCGGCGCACCTCCGGCGGCACCGCACCCGGAGCCAGTCGTCGGGCGGTGAGGAGGAAGCCGGTGTGCGCGACCATCCGATGGTCCGGGCGGACCGCGAGGCCCTCCACGTGCCAGCCGCGCACCATCGTCTCGCTGGCCTCCGGCTCGGTGAACAGCCCGGTGCCGCGGATGAACTCGGCCACCCGGGAGAGCTGGGTCGCGGTGGCGATGTAGCAGAGCACCACTCCCCCCGGGGTGAGGGCCTCGGCCACCGCCTCGATGCACTCCCACGGCGCGAGCATGTCCAGAACCACCCGATCCACGCTGCCCGGCGCCGTCTCGGCCGGCAGCGCCTCGACCAGGTCCCCGACCACCACGCGCCAGGTGTCGGGGACGCCGCCGAAGAAGGTCTCCACATTGGCCTCGGCGACCTCGGCGAAGTCCGAGCGGCGCTCGAACGAGATCAGCCTCCCGTCCGGGCCCACGGCGCGCAGCAGAGCCAGCGACAGCGCCCCCGACCCGACCCCGGCCTCCACCACGGTCGCGCCGGGGAAGATGTCGGCCTGCATCACGATCTGCGCCGCGTCCTTGGGATAGACGATCGCGGCGCCGCGCGGCATCGACATGGCGAAGTCGCGCAGCAGCGGACGCAGCGCCAGGTACTCGTGACCGGAGGAGCCGGCGACCACCGATCCGTCGGGAAGGCCGAAGAGATCGCGGTGCCGCAGCACGCCGTGGTGGGTGTGCAGCTCGCCGTCCGCCCGGAGGGTGACGGTGTGCAGCCGGCCCTTGGGGCCGGTCAGCTGCACCCGGTCGCCCTCCTGGAAGGGGCCGGTGGGACGATGGTCGAACACGCTCATCGTGCCGGGGCTCCCTGGGGGTCGTTGCGGGGATCGGCCGCGTCGCGGTGCGCGGCGAAGAGATCGGCGAGATCGGCGGCGGCCCGTCCCGCCAGGGTCGGCCACAGGGCATCCGCGCCGACGCCGTCCAGGGCGACCAGGTTCGGGACGCCGAGCGTGACCGCGCCGGACGCGATCCCGGCACGCAGGCCCGTCGGGGAGTCCTCGATGACCAGGGTGTCCGCGATGTCGACGCCCAGGAGCTCCGCGGCCTTCAGGTAAGGATCCGGGAAGGGCTTGGGACGGGGCACCTCGTCGCCGGGCACGATGACGTCGAACGGGGGGCCGGCATCGGGGTCGATGAGCCCCGCGACGGTCTCCGCCATGCGCCGCAGCGACATGGTCACCAGGGCCGTGGGGGTGCCCGCGGCCCTCAGATCCAGCAGCAGCTCCCGGGCGCCGGGACGGAAGGGGATGCCCTCGGTGCGCAACAGCTCGTCGACGCGGTCGGTGAGGTGCTGATAGATCCCGTCCACGTCTCCCGGTGCGCCCGCCTCCTTGAGCAGCCGGGCCGCGTCCGGAAGGCTGAGCCCGACCAGCCTCAGCCCGTCCTCGTCCGTCCAGGCGCCACCGCCCTGACGGACGAGCTCCTGCTCCGCCCGCATCCAGTAGGGCTCGGTGTCGACCAGGGTTCCGTCCATGTCCCAGAGCACGGCGCGCAGGTGTGATGTCACCGGACCATGCTAGCCGGGGTGGCGCCACGGGCCGGCCGCCGGGCCCGCGGGACGCCGCCGGTGCCCCGGATCGGCCGACACGGGCCCGGAGGCCGGATCCCGGCACGGCGGCCGTCGGGGACGCCGAATGTCGGAGGAGGCGACTAGCCTGGAATGACGCGGAGGAAGGAGGACCCCATGAGCACACCGGAGCCGGAGGCATCCGAACCACGCGACGCCGCCATCCTGGGGTCGCGCATCCTCGTGGTCGCCTTCGACGGCTGGAACGACGCGGGCGAGGCGGCCAGCGCGGTCGTCGAGACGCTCCGCGAAGACGCCGAGTACGAGCGGGTGCACGGGGTCGACCCCGAGCTCTTCTTCGACTACCAGTACACGCGACCCTCCGTGCGGATGGATGCGACGGGTCGGCGTGAGCTGCACTGGCCGGAGGCGGCGATCTGGCGCCCCGCCGCGGCGTCCGACGGCGCGTTCTGGCTGCTCTCCGGCGCGGAGCCCGCGCGCGCCTGGCAGGCCTTCGCCGGTGAGCTCATCGACGTGGCCCTCCGGGAGGACGTCTCGGCCCTGATCACCGTCGGGGCCATGCTCTCCGACGCCCCGCACACCCGGCCGATCTCGGTCTTCGCCTCGAGCTCGAACGAGCAGGTGCGCCAGGCGCTCTCGATCGAGCGCTCCACCTACGAGGGGCCCGTCGGCGTGCTCAGCGTCCTCGAGCACACCGCGGAGCGATCCGGCATCCCGACGGCCAGTCTCTGGGCGAGCGTGCCGCACTACGTCGCGACGGCCACCCCGTCGCCCAAGGCGACCCTGGCGCTCCTGGACCGCCTGGCGGAGCTCACCGGCATCCCGGTGCCGCGTGGCCGTCTGCAGACCGAGGCGGCCAGCTGGGAGGCCTCGATCGATGCCGCTGCCGCCGACGACGAGGACATGGCCGAGTACATCCGGCAGCTGGAGCGCACCCGGGACGCCTGGGACTCCCCCGAAGCGTCGGGCGACGCCATCGCTCAGGCCTTCGAACGGTACCTGGGCCGCGGCGACGGGCCGGAGCCCCGCTCCCCCGGTCGCTGAGACGGCGGCGTCGGCGCTCCCCGCCGGTGCCGCCGGACGGTCCTAGTCGGCGATGACGCCGAAGGCGAGAAGCACGAGGATCAGCGTGCCGAGCGCGACGCGGTAGAGCACGAACGGCAGGAAGCTGCGCGTGGAGATCCACTTCATGAAGAAGGCGATCACGCCCAGCGCCACGACGAAGGCGATCACCGTCGCGGCGAGCGTCTCGAGGGGCCCGAAGACCGCCGGCTCGCCCATGCTCTTGAACAGCTGGTAGAAGCCGCTGCCGAAGACCGCAGGGATCGCGAGGAGGAACGCGTAGCGCGCGGCGGCGGCCCGCTCGTAGCCGAGGAAGAGCCCCATGGTGATGGTGCCGCCGGAACGGGACACACCGGGGATGAGGGAGAGCGACTGGGCGAGCCCGTAGGCGATGCCGTGCGGGACGGTGATGTCGTTCAGCTTGCGTCGCTTCGCCCCGACGTAGTCGGCGATGCCGAGCAGGATGCCGAAGACGATGAGCATCACCGCGATCAGCCACAGCGAGCGGAAGACGCTCTCGATCTGATCCTGGAACAGCAGGCCGAGCACGACGATCGGGATCGAGCCGATGATGATCAGCCAGCCCATGCGCGCGTCGGGATCGTGGCGCGGCGCCCGGCCCGCCAGCGAGCGACCCCATTGCGCGATGATCCGCACGATGTCCCGCCAGAAGAAGACGACCACGGCGGCCTCCGTGCCGATCTGGGTGATCGCGGTGAAGGCGGCGCCGGGGTCGGTGGCCGACGGCAGGAAGGTGCCGAGGATGCGCAGGTGCGCGCTGGAGGAGATCGGCAGGAACTCGGTGAGGCCCTGCACGATGCCGAGCAGGAGCGCTTCGAGGAAATGCATGCGACGGGTTGCTTTCTTCCGGGGCGAGGAGCGCTCAGTAACGGCGCAGGAGGTCGGTCAGAACGTGCTGCCCGAAGACCAGCGATTCTACGGGTACTCGCTCGTCGACGCCGTGGAACATCCCGGTGAAGTCCAGATCGAGCGGAAGCCGCAGCGGGGCGAAGCCGTAGCCGGTGATCCCCAGGGCGGAGAGCGCCTTGTTGTCCGTTCCCGCCCCCAGCAGGTAGGGCAGCACCGGGACACCCGGATCGTGCCGGCCGAGGGCGGCGACCATCTCGGTGACCAGCTCCCCCGCGAACGGGGTCTCCAGGCCGGGGCCGCGCACGACGATCTCGATATCGATGTCGTCTCCGACGAGAGCCTGCAGCTCGGCCAGCACGTCCTCCTCGGTGCCGGGCAGGACGCGCACGTCGATGAGGGCCTCTGCGCGTTCCGGGATGACGTTGTGCTTGTAGCCGGCCGTGAGAACGGTGGGGTTCGCCGTGGTCCGCAGGCTGGAGCGGAGGAAGGCCGCGGCGGGGCCGGCGGCGGAGGCCAGCTCGTCGGGGTCGGCGCCGGGACGGCCGGTGAGCTCCCCCAGGCCCTGCAGCAGCGCACGGGTGGTCTCGGTGAGGCGCACGGGCCAGCGCGTCGCCCCGATGGCGTGGATGGCACCGGCCAGCCGGACGATCGCGTTGTCCTCGTGCAGCCGGCTGCCGTGGCCGGCCCGCCCTCGCGCCCGCAGGCGCAGCCAGAGAAGCGCCTTCTCCCCCACCTGCAGCAGATACGCGCGCCGGTCGCCGATGCCGATGGAGTAGCCGCCGACCTCGCTGATCGCCTCCGTCGCCCCGGCGAACCACCCGGGGCGGTCGCGGACGACGAGCTCGGACCCCTCGACCCCGCCGTTCTCCTCGTCGGCGAAGAAGGCGAGGACCAGGTCGCGTTCGGGCCGCTCCCCCGCCCGGAGGATGTCGGCGACCGCGGTGAGGATCATCGCGTCCATGTTCTTCATGTCCACCGCGCCGCGGCCCCAGAGCATCCCGTCGCGGATGATGCCGGCGAAGGGGTCGACGCTCCAGTCCTCGGCGACGGCGGGAACGACGTCCAGGTGGCCGTGCACGACGAGCGCGGGCTTGTTCCGGTCGCGTCCCGGGACACGGGCGCAGACGTTGGTGCGCCGCGGGATCGGCTCGTAGTAGTCGGGGTCCAGGCCGAGGCCGGTGAGGTAGGCGCCGACGTATTCGGCCGCTTCCCGTTCGCCGTTCGCGTCTCCTCCGCCGCGATTCGAGGTGTCGATGCGGATCAGGTCGGCGGCGATCCGCGCGACCTCGGGAACCTCCTCCGCGCTCTCATCCATGCCCCCAGGCTAACCGTCGCGATCGACAACGCGCCCGGCCCGCAGCGGTTCGGCCGCCTCTTCGAAACGTGGTAATCTCGATCGTCGGTTGGCAACGGCCGCAAGTCACCTGCGCGGGTGGCGGAATGGTAGACGCGCTAGCTTGAGGTGCTAGTGCCCG
>JBEBWQ010000025.1:0-15778 GCA_040392075.1 Microbacterium sp. | reverse complement strand
GTCCAGTCCCGCGGCACGTCCGGGTGCCCGTCGAACCAGCTGACGAAGTCGGCCGCCCCCAGGGATCCCGTCGCGTCGATCCCGGGGATCGCCAGATCGGCGTCGCGCACGGCGCCCGTGGCGAAGATCACGGCGTTGTAGTGCTTCTTCAGGTCCTCGAGGGTGATGTCCTCGCCGTAGCGGACATTGCCGAAGATGCGGATGTCACCGCGGTCGAGCACGTCGCGCAACGCCGAGATCACGCCCTTGATGCGGGGGTGGTCGGGGGCGACGCCGTAGCGCACCAGCCCGTAGGGGGCCGGGAGCTGCTCGAACAGGTCGATCGAGACGTCGAAGCCGTGCTGCCCCTTCAACAGGATGTCGGCAGCGTAGATGCCCGCCGGGCCTGCGCCGACGATGGCCAGTCTGAGCCTGGTCATGGAAACCTTTCCGTCAGTCAGTTGCTGCGATCAGCGAGGGACTCCGCGAAGCGGGTGAGCGCCTCCCGCACCGTGCCCTTGGGCAGTGGCGCGAGCGCGGCGATCGCCTCCGCCGTCCAGCGGTGCGCGAGATCGAGGGTCTCCCGGGTGACCGGGTGATCTCGGAGATCCGACAGCGCCCCGTCGAGGATCGCCGGGTCCTCCCCCTCGGCGATCCGCAGGACGCCGTCGTCGATGCGCGCGGCCAAGGACCGTGATGCGGCGTCGGCGCGCACGGCGAGCAGGAGCGACGGCATCGTCGGCACACCGGCCCGCAGATCGGTGCCGGGCACCTTGCCGGTGTCGTCGGGGCTCGCGGAGAGATCGATCACGTCGTCCATCAGCTGGAAGGCGACGCCCACCTTCTCGCCGTAGACCCGCACCGGCTCCTCGTACTCCGCCGGCGCACCGGAGAAGACGATCCCGGACTGCGCGGCGGCCGCGATGAGCGATCCGGTCTTGTCGGCGAGCACCCGGATGTAGAACTCGACGGGGTCGTCCTGCTCGCCGGCGCCGACGGTCTCGTGCAGCTGACCGAGCACGAGCCGCTCGAAGGTGTCGGCCTGGAGGCGGATGGCCCGCTCGCCGAGGCGCGCCATGATCTGGCTGGCGCGGGAGAAGAGGAGGTCTCCGGTGAGGATCGCGATGTTGTTGCCCCATACCGCGTGGGCGGCCGGGACCCCGCGCCGGCGATCGGCGCCGTCCATCACGTCGTCGTGGTAGAGCGAGCCCAGGTGGGTGATCTCCAGCGCCGTGGCCGCCTGGACCACCTCGGGCAGGTTCCCGCCGCCGAACTGCGCGGTGAGCAGGGCGAGCATCGGGCGCACCCGCTTGCCGCCGGCTTCGTACAGGTAGCGACCGGTGGCGTCGACGAGAGGGTCGGCGAAGCGCAGCTCCGTCGCCAGCCCCTCCTCCACCAGATCGAGCCCGGCCTCGATCTCCCGGAGCGTGCGCCGTGCGGCGGGTCCGACGAAAACACGGTCGCCGAAACCGAGGCGGCTCGCCAAAGACGAACCCGGGGCGGCGGGGCTCGGAGTCACACCCATCAGCCTACCCGGCCCCGTCCCGGCCGCCGCGCGGTCTCACCCGGGCCGGTGCCCCCGCTCATCCGGCCAGCGGCTTGCGCGCGCGATGCAGCGCGACGATGCCGAGGCTGAGGTTGCGGTACGCCACCTCGGCCCACCCGGCCTCCCGGATCCAGGCGGCCAGCCGCCGCTGATCCGGCCAGTCCCGGATCGACTCGTTCAGGTAGTCGTAGGCGTCGCCGTTCGTGCCGGCCAGCCGGGCCACGCGCGGCAGCACCTGGGCGTTGTAGAAGCGGTAGAGGCTGCGGAACACCGGATTCGGGGGCGTGGAGAACTCGTTGATCACGAGGCGCCCGCCCGGCCTGGTCACCCGCAGCAGCTCCGCGATCGCCTTCTTCGGCTCCTGCACGTTGCGCAGGCCGTAGGACATCGTGACGGCGTCGAAGGCGTCGTCGTCGAACGGCAGCGCCATCGCGTCGGCCTCCACGAAGGAGAGGTTCGGCAGGTGGCCGTGACGACGCCGACCCTCGGCCAGCATGCCGGGTGAGAAGTCGGCGGCCACGACCGCCGCACCGCTGCGGGCGAGCGACGCCGACGAGGAGGCCGTGCCCGCGGCGAGGTCGAGGATCCGCTCCCCCGGCCGGGGAGCGACGGCGCGGGTCGTCGCCGCCCGCCAGAGGAGGTCGTTGCCGAAGGTCATGGTCGTGTTCGTGCGGTCGTATCCGGGGGCGACCTGATCGAACATCGCGCTCACGCTCATCGGGTCCTTGCCGAGATCGGCGCGATTGGGCTCAGGGGTCACCCGTCGAGTCTACGTCGCCCCCCGGCAGGCCCCAGGGCTCTCCGCCGCCGGCGACGGTCAGGGGTGCCAGGCCGCCAGCCGGTCGAGCCAGGCGTCCGCGGTGGTGTCGTCGAAGGGCGCCTCCTGCGCGCGCACCCGGTGCTCCAGCTCCTCGGCCCGGCGCTCCAGGTGGGCCATCACCTCGGCCGGATAGCCGAAGCGGACGCTGTGCTCGGCCCACTCGTCCTGGTCGACCAGGACGGTGCCGCGGGCGTCGGTCCAGCGGACCACGTCGAGGTCCATGTCGATGCCGAGGGCCACCTCCGGGTCCTCGCTCCAGCGCACCTCCCAGGCGAGGTCGATGTAGACGCGCATCCTCCGGGGGTGATCGCGGAGCACGGTAAGCGCGAAGTCGCCCTCGACGGGCACCAGGGAGACGTGCGGGCACGCGGTCAGGATGTCCCGTCCGGGGCGTGCGCTGCGCCAGCCGGCCGGCTGCCCGACCCAGTCGCCCCATGCGTCGGACCCGAGGTAGATGCAGTCGTGCACCCAGTGCGGCGAGCCGTCCCACTTGCGCCAGGCGAAGGAGACTCTCGTGCCCGGTTCGGGTCGCTGAACACTCACCGTGCGAGTCTACGGTCCACGGGCCCGGTGCCGGCCCCGACGGAGGCGCGGCGCGTGGAGCGGCCAGGAAGCCGACGATCCGAGGGAGCTCGGCGGGCGGATCGGTTCCGGACGGGGATCAGCCCGGCATCAGCGGGTGGTGGGGCACCAGGGTCGGCCGAGACGTCCCGGGAAGGGAGGCGCCTCGGGGAGGGAGAGCCGGTTCGCGGACAGGGCCGACCTCGGGCGGGGCCGACCATCGGGCGAGGCCGCATCGCCCACCCGGGCGAACCGGCGGACGACGCCCGCGGGGCCGGGCCGCGGCGCGGACGCGACGACGGCGGCGGGCCGGACCGGCACCGACCGGACGACGGCGCAGGGGGCGCACGGGGCGCACGGAGCCGTACGCCGACAGGCCTACGCTGGAGAGTGTGATACCCCGTCTGGTCGTGCAGACCCGCGAGATCGATCCCGTCGAGGACCCGCTCACCCTCGCCGACCCCGTCTCCCCCTTCGCCTGGCTGCGGCGCGGCGATGGCATCGTCGCCGTCGGCCGGGATGCGGTCGTCGAGATCCGCGAGCCCGCCGTCGACCCCTCTGAGCCCGCCCTCGAGCCTCACGAGGGGTCTCCCGGACTCGGCGAGACGGCTCCGAGCCCCGGGCTGCGCTCGGAGCGCCTGGCCCGCCGGTGGCGCGCACTCGCCGAGAAGGCGTCGGTGGACGACGCCGTCCTCCTGCCGGGAACCGGCCTGGTGGCCTTCGGAGCATTAGTCTTCGCCGAGGACTCCGCGGCGAGCAGCGTGCTGCGCGTGCCCCGGACGATCATGGGCCGCCACCGCGGCCGCGGATGGATCACGCGCATCCGCACCGACGGGGACTCCGCGGAGGACGTCGTCGAGCCCATCGCATACGGCACCGCCTGGTCGGCCGCGCTGGGTCCCGGGGCGCAGACCGCGGGCGGCTATCAGGAGTCCGTGCGCGGCGCCCTGGCCCGGATCGCCGCCGGCGAGGCGGAGAAGATCGTGCTCGCCCGCGACCTCCGCGGCGCGCTCCCGTCCGACGCGGACCTGCGTCGCCTGCTGCGCACCCTGGCCACCGGCTATCCCGACACCTGGGCCTTCGCCGTGGACGGCCTGATCGGCGCGAGCCCGGAGACCCTCGTCACCGTGCGCGACGGCACGCTCACCGCCCGGGTCCTGGCCGGCACGGTCGCTCGCGGCGCCGATGCCGACGCGGACACCGCTGCCTCCGCCGCCCTGGCCGGGAGCGAGAAGGATCTCGACGAGCACCGCTTCGCCGTGCAGAGCGTGCTCACCGCCCTGCGTCCGCACGTGCGCACCCTGGCGGCCGCGGACGCCCCCTTCATCCTGAAGCTCCCCAATGTCTTCCACCTCGCCACCGATGTGGAGGGCGACGTGGCCCACCGTGCCTCGGTGCTCGATCTCATCGGCGCCCTGCATCCCACCGCGGCGGTGGCCGGGACGCCGACGCCGGACGCGCTCGCGGCGATCGCCGAGCTCGAGCCCTTCGATCGCGGCCGCTACGCGGGTCCGGTGGGCTGGGTCGACGGCCGGGGCAACGGCGAGTGGGCGATCGCCCTCCGCTGCGCGCAGATCGACCCCGTGCCGGCGGAGGCCGACGCGATGCCGGAGCAGGCCGGCTCCGCCCCGGAGGAGTCTGGCTCCACGCCACAGGGGACCGGCGGAGCGTCCGAGGAGCCTCCCCGTCTCACACGCCGGCTCACCGCCTACGCGGGCGCCGGGATCGTGGCCGGCTCGGACCCCGAGACGGAACTGCTGGAGACGCGGGTGAAGTTCCGTCCCATCGTCGACGCGCTCGCCTGAGTCCCCGCGCCCGTCACGACCGGCACCGGCGGGACGGCATCAGCTGGCGGCGAGCCGGCGCTTCTCCTCCTCCACGTCGAAGTCGGCTGCCGGCCACTGCGGATCGATGTCCTCCAGGGCGGCGAGGAGGAGCTCCTGCACCGCGAGCCGGGCGTATCGCTTGCTGTCCGCGGGGATGACGTACCACGGGGCCTCCGGCGTGGAAGTGCGGTCGAAGACGATCTGGTAGGCGTCCCCGTACTCCTCCCAGTGGACGCGCTCGTCGATGTCGCCCGGGTTGTACTTCCAGTGCTTGTCCGGCCGCTCCAGCCGCTCGCTCAGACGCGCCTTCTGCTCGTCCTTGGAGATGTGCAGCATCACCTTGACCATCCGGGTGCCGGAGCCGCGCAGCTGCCGCTCGAAATCGACGATCGCCCCGTAGCGGCGCTCGATCTCCTCCGGGGGAGCGAGCGCGTGCACCCGCTGGACCAGCACGTCCTCGTAGTGCGAGCGGTCGAACACGCCGATCAGGCCGTGCGCGGGCAGCCGCTTCTCGACGCGCCACAGGAAGTCGTGCGCGAGCTCCTCCTCCGTGGGCCTCTTGAACGCGGCCAGGGCCACGCCCTGCGGGTCCACCCCGCCGACGACGTGCCGGACGATGCCGCCCTTGCCGGCCGTGTCCATCGCCTGCAGCACCAGCAGCACCGCGTCCCGGGCCGTGCCGGTGCGGCTGGCCGCGTAGAGGCGCTCCTGGAGCTCGCTCAGGCGCTCCGCGCCGGCCTCGAGCTCCTTCCGGGCGTCGTCATCGTCGCCCGCGTACCCGGGCGTGCTGGCCGGGTCGAGGTCCGCGAGACGGAACCCCTCCCGCACCCGCAGCGCCTCGGCGGCGGGGACGACCCAGCCGTCCCGCGACGAGGGTCCCTTGTCGGCGGTCTTCTTCCCGGTCTTCTTCTTGCTCATGGCACCATCCTGCCGCGCAGCACCGGCAAACGGGAGCCTGCGGCACGGGAGGCCCGCCGACGCGGGGCACGATGGCACGGGACCTGATGGCGCAGAGTCTGATGAACAGGCCCCGAGCCACGGCGCCGTCGCGGCCCCGCACCGCTTCAGCGGGCCAGGGGTACTTCGACCAGCTGCCGCCCGGTCACCGGCGCCGTCAGCACCTGGTCGAGGAGGGCTCGGGTCTCCACCCGGACGTACTCCCAGCCGTAGGCGCGGGCGAGCGATTCCAGCCCGACGCCGTGCGGGGTGAGGAAGACCCGGTCCAGATCGTCGCGGGGCGCGGTGCCGGCCACCTCCAGCGCGTCGAAGATCGTCCCGCCGCCGTCGTTGCCCACGATCACCTGAAGCCGCGGCTCCGGTTCGTCGGCGGGGAGGAGGAGCGCTCCGACGTCGTGCAGCAGCGCGACATCGCCGAGGAGCAGCCGGGTCACGCCCGGTGCGCCCTGCGCCTGGCTGGCCAGCGCGATCCCGGTCGCCGTGGCCACCGTCCCGTCGATGCCGGCGAGCCCGCGGTTGGCGTGCACCGGCACCTTCTTGCCGCCCACCACCTGATCGGCCACCCGGACCAGGCGCGAGGCGCCGAAGACGAGCCGGTCGTGCGGCCAGCTCGCCCGCCACACCGCGTCCGCCAGCAGGGCGCGGTCCAGCGGTCGCCGCACCGCCTCCAGCTCGGCCCGCACCGCGTCCCGGCGGATCGCCCACTCGGTGGAGGACAGCCCGGTCTGGTCCGGCGCGGCCTCGCTCAGATCGACCGCGCGCTCCCGCGAGGCGCGCACCCAGTGACCGAGCCAGTCCCGATCGACCGCACCCGGCGCCACCTCGAGGGCCTCGATCGAGCGCGAACGCCCGTTGAGGTCGAGCGGCTCCCCTCCGGAGCGCACGGCGACCACCTCGACGTCCGCTCGTCGCAGGAGCGCCGTCACCTCCCGGGCGAGGGTGGGATGCCCCACCACCACGGCCCGCTCGATGCGGCCGCCCCAGTCCGGATCGCGCAGGAGCTCGCGATAGCCGTGGACGAGCAGCCGTCCGAATCGGGCCCCGCTGACCACCTCGGCGATGAGCGGCCAGCCCCCGGCGTGCGAGATCTCCTCGGCGACCGGGCCCGCATCGGCGCCGGCGATCACGACGGTGCGCGGGCCCTGCTCCAGGACGGCGGCGACGGCGGGTCGCGGAACCGGGACCGAGCCGGGCGACACGGCGAGATCGGCGGGAAGCGCCGCCGACAGCGGCTCCCGCGAGGGGAGGTTCAGGTGGACCGGGCCCCGGACGCGGGCCGGGGGTGCGGCGTCATCCGCCCCGCCCGCGTGATCCGCGCCCATCGCCGTGTACGCGGCCCGGGTCGCGAGCGCCGCCCACTCCTCGGCGGAGGACCGGTCGACGGGCGTGGGCGCGTCCGCCGCGAATCGCACGAAGGGGCCGAAGAGCCCCGGCTGCACCGTCGCCTGGTTGGCGCCCACGCCGCGCAGCTCGGGGGGCCGGTCGGCCGTCAGCAGCAGCAGCGGCACGCCGGCGTGGAAGGCCTCCATCGCGGTGGGGAGGAGATTTCCCGCCGCCGTCCCCGAGGTGCAGAGAACGGCGACCGGGGCACCGGACTCCCGCGCGAGACCGAGTGCGGTGAAGCCCGCCACCCGCTCATCGATGCGCACATGGGTCCGCAGCGCCCCCGAACGGTGCAGCTGCGCGGCGGCGAGCGCCAGCGCCTGCGACCGGGAGCCGGGCGAGAGCACCACCTCGCGCACCCCGTGCGCGACCAGCGCGCTCAGCAGCGCGACGGCGGCGTCCGTCGCCGGAGACGGCGTGTGAACAGCGGGATCGGACGGATCGAGCCGGGACTTCGTCACGAGCGCGGGTCCGCAGCCGTGTCGTCGCCCTCCGCGCGCGACTCCCCGTCCTTCTCGCCGTCGACGTCCCCGGCGTGGCGGGCCTCTTCCTCCTCCTCGTCCAGCCGGGCCAGCTCCGCCTCCAGCTCGGCGATGCGCGCGTCCTGCTCGCTGCGCGAGCCCAGGCTCCGCAGGAAAGCCGGGTCGTCGTCAGGGGCCTGCGGCGCCGATGCGACGACGGGGCCACCCCGGGAACGGCCGAGCAGGAACCACAGCACGCCGCCGAGGACCGGCAGGAGGATCACGATGGCCAGCCAGGCGCGTTTCGAGACGCCGCGGTGCCGCGTCGCCGGCTGCACCGCGCAGTCGACGACGCTGAAGACCCAGAAGACGACGGCAAGGAATCCGCCGATGATCAGGATGCGCGCCACCCTTCCATCCTAGGCACGGCTCCTGTGCCGCACCCGTGCGTCCCGCTGCTTGCCCCGGGGCCCGGCGGTCCGCTTGACTGGTCTCCCCCGTCAAGGAGTCTCCATGCCCGCTCTCCGCCGCCCCGCCGCGCTCCTCGTGACGGCGCTCCTCGTCCTTCCCCTGGTCGGATGCATCGCTCCGCCCCCGGAGGAGCCGCAGGCGCTCATCCCGGTGGTCACCGGCGAGACGCCGAGCGAGGACGCCATCATGCTTGCGGACGGGATGTCGCCGGATGAGGCGATCGCGCGCGCCGTCGAGCTCCTTCCGGGCATCGCCGAGACCACTCTCGACGCGACCGGAGTCCCCGGCATGGCGGTCGCCGTGGTGCACGGCGGCGAGACGATCTACACGGGCGGCTTCGGCGTGCGCCGGCTGGGCGGGACCGCCCCGGTCACCCCGGAGACGGTGTTCCAGATCGCCTCGGTGTCCAAGTCGCTCTCCGCCACCGTCATCGCGCACGCCGTCAGCGAGGGCATCGTCGACTGGCAGACGCCGGTGCACGAGCTGATGCCGGAGTTCGCGGTGAGCGACCCCGTCGTCACCGAACGCGCGACGATCGCCGACTACTTCGCCCACCGCTCGGGCCTGGCCACCGGATCCGGAGACGACCTGGAGGATCTCGGGTTCGACCGCGCCACCATCCTCGAGCGCCTCCGCCTGCTTCCCCTCGACTCCTTCCGGGTGAACTACCACTACTCCAACTTCGGCATCCAGATCGGCGCCGAGGCCGTCGCCCGAGCCGCCGGAGAGGAGTGGGAGGACCTGGCCGACCGGTTGCTCTTCGAGCCCCTCGGGATGACCTCGACGTCTGCCCGGGAGTCGGACTTCCGCGCCCGGGACAACCGCGCGGACCTGCATGCCCGGGTCGGGGACGGCTTCGAGCCGATCTACGAGCGGCACCCGGACCCCGAAGCCGCCGCGGGCGGGGTCTCCTCCTCGGTGATCGACCTGGCCACCTGGATGCGGCTGATCCTCGCCGAAGGAGCCCACGACGGGGGCACCCTCTTCGCCCCGGAGGCCCTGCTCCCCGCGGTCAGCGCGCAGATCGTCAGCAGCACCCCCCACGCCGTCACCGCGAGGCCGGGCCACTACGGGTACGGCTTCAACGTCTCCTCCACCGTGGCGGGCCGCGTGAGCCTCAACCACTCCGGCGCGTTCATCATGGGTGCGGGGACGACCTTCCAGCTGATCCCCTCCCTCGACGTCGGCATCGTCGTGCTCACCAACGGCGCCCCCGTCGGCGCTGCGGAGTCGGTGGCGGCGCAGTTCCTCGACATCGTGCAGTTCGGCGATGTCACGCGGGACTGGACGACCGACTACGGTGCCGCCTTCGCACCGTACTTCGTCCCGGTCGGCGACCTCGCGGGGCTCTCCCGACCCGCGGGCGCCCGCGCACCGGCCGCGCTGACCGAGTATGCCGGCACCTACCGCAACGACTACTTCGGGGACCTCCTCGTCACCGAGGGTGCGACGGGCCTGGTCGCCATCGTCGGACCCGACGCGCTCACGATGCCGCTGGACCCGTGGGACGGCGACACCTTCGCCTTCACCCGCGACGACGAGAACACCCCGCCCGGCTCGCTCTCCTCCGCCGCCTTCCAGCGCACCGGGGAGCGGGTGACCTCGGTGACCCTGGACATCTTCGACTCCCAGGGGATGGGGACCTGGACGCGGGAGTGAGCAAGGCCCTGGGAACGACCGACGAGGGATGCCCGTCGCACACGAACGGGAATCGTTCCGCCCTGCGCGAGGCGCGCCCGGAGGAGGATGGCGCGCCCGCGCATGGAGGACGCACGCACGTAGGATGAAGGGGTGAAGCTCCCGCCCCTCCTCGTCTACTCGGTCCTGCGGTTGCTCGCCTTCCTCGTCCCGCTGGCCGTCCTCCTGCTGTTCCCGATCTTCCGGGAGCAGTGGTGGCTGGCGACGCTGTTCGCGGCGATCATCGGCCTGAGCATCTCGGTGCTGTTCCTGCGCCGTCCGCTCTCGAACGCCTCGGCGCAGATCCACGAGCGGCGCGAAGCCCGCTCCCGTGGCCGCGAAGGCGTCTCCGAAGAGGAGTTCGAGGACGCGGCGACGGAGGCCGCGACCGCGTCGGAGGGACAGCCGGGCGCCGAGGGAGCACGATCGTCCGACGACGCAGGAGCTCCGATCCGCCCTTCCTCCGGAGACACCGCCCGGGGCTGATCCGCACCCGTCCCGCGGCCGAGCCCGCTCCGCAGCTGGCGCGACTCCGCTCCGGGCGGTCAGCCCACGAACGCCCAGAACAGCGCGGCGGCATAGCCGAGCGACGTCAGACTCGTCAGCCCCAGGACGACCACCAGCTCTCGCGGCTGACGGTAGGACCACACGATCACGATCGCCGGCAGGCCCGCCAGCAGCGCGAGGAACGCGAGCCACGCGATCGGGTACAGGAGCGCGAGGAATGCCGCCGCGGCGAAGGGCAGGAGCAGCGCGAGGGTGAAGAGGACCTGCGTCGCGCGCTTGCCGATCCGCACCGTGAGGGTGCGCTTCCCGGCGGCGCGATCCTGATCGATGTCCCGCAGGTTGTTGGCCAGCAGCACCGCGCAGGCGAGGAGACCTGCGGCGACGCCGCCCACCCACGCCTCCTGCGGCAGCACCTGCACCTGTACCCAGACGGTGCCGAGGACGGCGACCGGGCCGAAGAACACGAAGACGAACAGCTCGCCGAGTCCGCTGTACCCGTAGGGCCTCTTGCCTCCGGTGTAGAACCAGGCGGCGATCACGCACACGGCGCCGACGGCGATCAGCCACCAC
The DNA here is from genome assembly GCA_040392075.1 of Microbacterium sp. GTDB lineage: Bacteria > Actinomycetota > Actinomycetes > Actinomycetales > Microbacteriaceae > Microbacterium. Next base: position 5,020 of record JBEBWQ010000025.1, on the reverse strand, counting down.
TGCTGGGTGCGGATCACGACGGCGAGCCCGGCGAGCGCGGCGAGCGCGAAGAAGACCAGGGCGACGACGAGCACCCGGCGGGCGGGCACCCGCCCCGAGGCGGTGAGCCGGGCGGGCCCCACCCGGAAGGCGTCCGTGCCGCGCACGCCGTCGCTGTAGTCGTTGGCGAAGTTGACCCCGATCTGCAGGAGGACCGCCACCGCGAGACAGCCGAGGGCCAGCACCCAGTGGAGCGTCGGCTCCGCGAGGCGGGCCGCACCCGTGCCGATGAGCACCGGCGCGACGGCGAGCGGCAGGGTCCGCGGGCGAGCGGCGCCGATCCAGTCCTTCACACCGAGCGGGGGCTGCTCGACGACGGGTCGCTTCGCCGGGTTTCCGCTGCGTCCGCGGACGGGGGTGCGCTTGGAGGTGGCCACGCAGGAATCCTAGCGAGCCGGGCTCGGAGGTGGGACCGGCGGGTGACGAACGGGGCGGCGGCGGGCCGGTGCTCCGGTGCCCGGCCTCTGCGGCAAGCGGGTGGGACGCCCTCCTTCCCGTCGCGCGTACGCGGCCCGGTCCGAGGAGATATCCCCGGCTGAGTGACGGATCCGCCACATCGGTCCTCGATCCGGCGACTCTCCTCGCTCCGGACGGGAGCAGCGCCCCTCTCGGCAGGGAACGCCCCTCCGACTGCCGGCAAGACCACCGACACCGGGACAGCCCCAGCACGAACCGGACGTGCCCGCCGGAGCATGGCTTGCCGCGGGGACAGGGGCCACGGAATAGGCTGGGCGGATGCGCAGACAGCACGACCCCGCCCGACACGGCTTCGCCTCGGACAACTGGTCCGGCATCCACCCCGACGTCCTCGCCGCGCTGACCGCGGCGAACGGCGGACACGAACGGGGGTACGGCAACGACGTCTACACGGCGCGCCTGCAGGAGCTGTTCCGAGGCATGCTCGGCGAGCAGGTCGAGGCCTTCCCGGTGTTCAACGGCACCGGGGCGAACGTGCTGGCGCTCCGGGCGATGCTGCCCCGCTGGGGGGCGGTCATCACCTCGACCATGGCGCACATCCACGGCGACGAGGGCGGAGCCCCGGAGAAGACCGGGGGCCTCAAGCTCCTCACGGTCGCCACGCCCGACGGCAAGCTGACACCGGAGCTCGTGGACCGCGAGGCGTACGGGTGGGGCAACGTGCATCGCGCCCAGCCGCTCGCCGTCGCGATCACGCAGTCCACCGAGCTCGGCACGCTGTACACGGTGGAGGAGATCCGCGCCCTGGCCGACCACGCCCACGAACGGGGCATGCGGCTCTACATGGACGGCGCCCGGATCGCCAACGCCGCCGCCGCGCTGGGTGTGCCGTTGCGCGCCTTCACGGTCGACGCCGGCGTGGACGTGATCAGCTTCGGAGGCACCAAGAACGGCGCGATGGGCGCCGAAGCGGTCGTGGTGCTCGATCCGGACGCGGCGCCGGGAATCGCCTTCGAGCGCAAGACGCTCATGCAGCTGGCCTCGAAGATGCGCTTCGTCTCCGCGCAGCTCGTCGCGCTCCTGGAGGACGACCTCTGGCTCCGCAATGCGCGACAGGCGAACGCGATGGCCGCGCGTCTGCGCGCCGGCATCGAGAGGGGCCTGCGCGAGGGGACCGTCCGCGATGTCGCCTTCACCCGGGAGAGCCCGGTCAACGGCGTCTTCGCGGTGCTCCCCCGCGAGGTCTCCGCCCGGTTGAAGGAGTCCTTCCCCTTCTACGACTGGGACGCGGAGCACGGCGAGGTGCGGTGGCTGTGCAGCTTCGACACCACGGAGGAGGACATCGACGCGTTCGTCGCGGAGATCGCGCGGCTCACCACGGGGAGCTGACGGGCCGGCACCTCACCCGTCGAGGTAGTCGCGGACCCACATCCGCGCCTCATCCAGGGTGACCGCATCCGCCCGACCGGCTCGCCCGACGACCCGGTCGCGGGAGATGGTGCGCACCTGCTCCGTCATCGCCCAGGACGGATGATCCAGCCCGCTCCCCCGCACCCGGATGTGGTTCGGCCATCGACGGTCGACTCCCGTGATGGGCACCACGACGACCAGGGTGTCGACGACATCGAGGTATCTCCGCCCGGCGATCACCAGCGCCGGCCGCCGGCCGCCCCGCTCCCGGCCGAGTACCGCGGAGGGGCGCGCCCAGATCACGTCCCCCGGTGCGAGGTCAGTCACCGCTGAGCCCGTCCCACGCCGCGGTCTCGTCGCGATAGGACTCCCACTCATCCGCGGTGGTGCGGGCGCGGGCCTCACGGAGCCGGTCGAAGCGTTCCTCCCGATCGGCGAGGTCCGCCAGGTGGGCGAGATGCTGACCCAGCGTGCGATCGGCGCTCTCGGCCTGCCGTTTCAGCCGGTCTCGCACGTCGGGCGCGACCTTGATCGTCGTGATCATACTCTGAGTATACCCAAAGTATGACCTGATGGACGGCGACGACGCCGCCGGCGAGAGCACCACCGCGAGCCCCGCTATCGCAGAAGGCCCAGGCTGGCCAGCCCCTGCCGCAGCAGGGTGCCGCGGCCGCCCTCCATCTCCGCGGCGAGCATCGAGGACGCGGCCTCCTCCGGAGTGAACCAGGTGACCTCCAGGGCGTCCTGCCGCGGCTGGCAGGTGCCGGTGACAGGGACGACGTAGGCGAGCGAGACCGCGTGCTGCCGGTCGTCGTGGAAGGCGCTGATGCCCGGGATCGGGAAGTACTCGGCCACCGCGAACGGCGTCGGCTGGGGCGGGAGGAGCGGGAAGGCCATCGGGCCCAGGTCGTTCTCGACGTGGCGGAACAGCGCCTGGCGGATCGTCTCGCCGTAGCGCACCCGGCCGGAGACGATCGTGCGCGTGATCTCGCCGAGCGGCGTGGATCGCAGCAGCACCCCGACCTCGGTCACCTCGCCCGAGCCGTCGGTGCGCACCGGGATCGCCTCGACGTAGAGCATCGGCAGCCGGCGGCGCACCTCGGCGAGCTCGAACTCGCTCAGCCAGCCGGGGTTGCCCGCACTCGAGGAGAGCGACCCGAAGTCGGGCAGATCGTCGCCGGATCCGGGATCGGGATCGGGGTCGGGGGTGCGTACCGTCATGACCCTTTTCTACCAGCCGCTCCGGCGCACCGCGGCCCGCCGTCCGGAAACAGTGGACAACCGCCGCGGATGCGACCGCTGGGGACGGCGAGCGGGCAGGATGGAGGGATGAGCGATGTCCCCGTCATCCAGGTGTCCCGCTGGTCCTCCGCCCCGTCGGGCGACGCGCCCCTCCTGGTGCTGCTGCACGGCTACGGCTCGGACGAGAGCGATCTCCTCGGCCTCCTCCCCCATCTGCCGGAGGGGATCGACGCCGTCGCGCTGGGCGCGCCGCTCACCCCGCCCCCGCCCGCACCGGGGCGCTCCTGGTTCCCCATCGGGAACCTGGAGGACCGGGACCCGGCGGCCATCACCGCCGCGGGCCATGCCCTGCTCGCCTGGCTGGACGAGGAGGTCGACCCCGCGCGCCCCCTCGCCCTCCTCGGCTTCTCCCAGGGCGCCGCCGTGTCGCTGCAGGCGATGCGGCTGGCGCCGGAACGGTTCGGCGCCGTCGTCGTGCTCGCCGGATACGCCGCGCCGGGCGAACTGCCCGGCGACGCCGATCTTCGCACCCGTCCGCGCCCGGTGTTCTGGGGGCGCGGCGCGGCCGACGCCGTGATCCCGGCCCCGCTCGTGGCCCACACCGCGGAGTGGCTCCCGCTGCACGCGGATCTCACCGCCCGCCTCTATCCGGGGCTGCAGCACAGCGTGTCGCTGGACGAGCTGGAGGACGTCGCCGCGTTCCTCCGCCGCTGGCGGGACGCCTGACCCGCTCCGGGGCCCGTCCCTCAGCGGTCGCGGAGGTCCGCTCCGGCGGAGGCGGGAACGGCGACGTGCAGAGAGCGAGCGCGCTCCGCAGGACGGAGCGCGGGGATCTCAGGACGGGGGAATGTCGGAGGTCGGGAGCATGATGGGGTGATGGCCGACGTGCTGGACCGCTTCACCCCCGCGACCCGCGGGTGGTTCCGCAGCGCGTTCCACGCGCCCACCTCGGCGCAGGTCGGCGCCTGGGAGGCGATCTCGCAGGGCCGCCATGCGCTGGTCGTCGCCCCCACGGGATCGGGGAAGACCCTCTCCGCGTTCCTCTGGGCCATCGACCGGGTCTTCCGCGAGCGCACGGATGAGGCCGGCGCGGCCCCCTACGCGGCTCCTCCCGCGAAGAAGGGCCGCGCCGCGGGAACCGCTCCCGCCCGCACGCGCATCCTCTACGTCTCGCCGCTGAAAGCGCTCGGCGTCGATGTCGAGCGCAACCTCCGCTCGCCCCTGGTCGGCATCGCGCAGGCCGCGCGCCGTCTCGGCGTCGATGCCCCCGCCGTGAGCGTGGGGGTGCGCTCGGGGGACACTCCGGCGGCCGACCGTCGCCGGCTCCTCACCGACCCGCCGGACATCCTCATCACCACGCCCGAGTCGCTGTACCTCATGCTCACCAGCCGCGCAGCGCAGACCCTGCGCGGCGTGCACACGGTGATCGTCGACGAAGTGCATGCGGTCGCGGCCACCAAGCGCGGCGCGCACCTCGCGGTGAGCCTCGAGCGGCTCGACGCCCTGCTCGACGCGCCGGCGCAGCGGATCGGCCTCTCCGCCACGGTGCGCCCCATCGACGAGGTCGCCCGTTTCCTCGGCGGAGCCGCCCCGGTGGAGATCGTGGCGCCGAAGGCCGCCAAGACCTTCGACCTCTCCGTCGCCGTGCCCATCGAGGACCTGCGCAACCCGCCGGCCCCGCCCGGCGCGCCCGACCCCGCCCGGCTCCCGGGCGAAAGTGAGTTCACCGAGGTCACCGGCTCGGTGTGGCCCCACGTGGAGGAGGCGATCGTGGACCGCATCCTCCAGCACCGCTCCACCATCGTCTTCGCCAACTCGCGGCGCCTGGCCGAGCGCCTCACCGCCCGGCTCAACGAGATCGCCACCCTGCGCGACGGCGGGGCGCTGCCGGCGGGCTCCGGGCCTCCCGCAC
>JBEBWQ010000024.1:0-16397 GCA_040392075.1 Microbacterium sp. | reverse complement strand
GGCGGGGTCGACAGCCCCACATGGAAGCGGTAGATCGCCTGATGGTAGGCCCACAGCGCCGCCAGCGGACTGTCGGCGCTGGCCCGGTCGTACCCGCCCGCAGTGACCATCCACCCGGTCCAGCTCGCGAGGTACGTGGCCAGGGCCGGCGGGACGAGCAGGAGGAAGCTGATCGGCCCCTGCGTCAGCACCGCCGCCTGCGGCCACAGCGCGACGCCCGCGCGCCGCCGGGCGAGCGCATCGGCGGCCACCAGGTACAGGCCGAAGCCCGCGAGGACGTACAGGCCGGACCACTTCACCGCGCATGCCGCGCCCAGGGCCAGTCCCGCCGCCACGATCCAGGGACGCCGCCAGAGCACCGGTCCCCACAGCACCGCTCTGCCGGGACGCGCCGCGTCCCTGGCCGGCACTGATCCGGCCGGCACTGATCCGTCGGGCACTGATCCGTCGGGTGCCGGCGCACCGCGCACCGGGATCGCCGCCGAGCGCTGCCGATCGAGCACGAGGAACCAGAAGGCCAGAAGGATCAGGAAGCCGAGGATCCCGTCGAGCAGGCCGATCCGGCTGAGCACGATCGCCAGGCCGTCGACGGCGAGCAGGAGCGCGGCGACGCTCGCCCAGGCGGTGGAGCGGGTGAGGGAGCGGACGACCAGGAACAGCAGCGGCACCGTGAGGGTGCCGACGACCGCCACGGAGAAGCGCCAGCCGAACGCCGAGTCCTGGCCGAGCAGGCCCATCCCCAGGGCGATGATCCACTTGCCCAAAGGGGGGTGCACCACGAAGGCGCCCGCGGTGCCCAGGCCCGATGTGTCGCCGTCGGCGAAGGCGGGGTTGACCTCCTTCTCCCAGACGCCCTCGTAGCCCAGGGTCCACAGTGACCAGGCGTCCTTGACGTAGTAGGTCTCGTCGAAGGCGAGTGCGGCGGGGTGGGCGAGGTTCGCGAAGCGCAGAGCGGCGGCGACGAGCGTGATCAGCGCGGGGGCGAGCCAGGCGGCCACGGCCGCCGCGCGGGGGTCGGTGCGCAGTCGCGTGCGCCAGCGCCCGAGGAGGGTCGTACGCTCCGCGACCGGGGGCAGCAGGCTCTCGCTCACCGTCCCAGCCTTGGGGGGAGGGTGAGCGATGACCGGGTCAGGACCGCAGCGCGGCGGCGCCGAGGACGGCGGTGATGATCACGATGACGACGATGATGACGATCGAGATCGCGCCGATCCAGATCGCCGCCAGGGCGAAGCCGCGGCCCTTCTCGCCGCTCTTCTTGATCTGGGACAGGCCGACGGCGCCGAGGATGATCGCGATGACGTTGAAGCCGAGCAGCGACAGGATGAAGCCGACGACCGAGAGGACGTTGGTGGGGGCCTGCGGGGCGGGTGCGGTGCTGGTCATAGGGGGCCTTGTCTGTTCGGTGGCACGTGACGGGGGCGGGAGACCCGGCGGCGTCGCCACGGGCATCCACGGCATCACCGTAGCGGTTCTCGTGCTCCGGATCGAGGACCGGATCGGGCGGCGGGCCGCTCGTGCTCCCGGCTGCTGCTCGTACACTGGCCGGGTGATCATCCTCGCTGCGACGCCCATCGGGAATCTCGGGGACGTCTCCCGCCGCCTCGTCGAGGTGCTGGAGAACGCCGACGTCATCGCCGCGGAGGACACCCGGACCGCCCAGCGGCTGCTGCGGGCGCTGGAGATCGCGAACCGTCCGCCGCTGATCGCCCTGCACGACCACAACGAGAGGCAGAGGGCGGCCGAGCTCGCCGCCCGGGCCGACTCCGCGGACGTGGTCGTGCTGAGCGACGCCGGCATGCCCACTGTGAGCGATCCGGGCTACGCCCTCGTCGTCGAGGCGGTGCGTCAGGGCGTCACCGTGACCGCGGTGCCGGGCCCGAGCGCCGTGCTCACCGCCCTCGCCGTCTCGGGACTTCCCACCGATCGCTTCGCCTTCGAGGGGTTCCTGCCGCGCAAGGGCGGTGATCGGCGGCAGGCGCTGGCGGCGCTCGCCGCCGAGCCGCGCACCCTGGTGTTCTTCGAGTCGCCGTCCCGGCTGGCGGCGAGCCTGGAGGACATGGCGGGCGCCTTCGGTGCCGAACGCCGGGCGGCCGTCTGCCGGGAGCTGACGAAGCTCCACGAGGAGGTGCGGCGGGGCCCCCTGTCCGCGCTCGTGGCCTGGGCGGCCGACGGCGTGCGCGGCGAGATCGTCGTGGTGGTCGAGGGCGCCGCCGCGCCCGAGGTCTCCGCGGAGGACGCCCTTGCCCAGGTGATGCGCCTCGTGGAGACCGGGGTCCGGCTGAAGGACGCCTGCGCTGAGGTGGCCGCCCTCTCCGGTCGCTCCGCACGCGAGCTCTACCAGGCGACCCTCGCGGCCCGCTCCTGAGCGGGGATCCTCACGGCGGCGGCGGACGCGGGCGGGGCCGCCGACACGGAGGAGAACGATGCCGGTGCGGCGCCCTAGAATCGAAGCCATGCCCGGCGAGTCGTTCTACATCACCACGCCCATCTACTACCCGTCCGATGTGCCCCACATCGGCCACGGGTACACCACGGTGGCCGTGGACGCCCTCGCGCGCTGGCACCGCCAGGCCGGCGACGACACCTGGATGCTCACCGGCACCGACGAGCACGGCCAGAAGATGATCCGCGCGGCGGCGGCGAACGGCGCCACCCCGCAGGAGTGGGTCGACAAGCTGGTCGCCGAGAGCTGGTTCCCGGTCCTGAAGGCGCTCGACGTCGCCAACGACGACTTCATCCGCACCACCCAGGAGCGGCACGAGACGAGCGTCGGCACCTTCATCCAGACCCTCTACGACCGGGGCTTCATCTACGCCGGCGAGTACGAGGCGCTGTACTGCGTGGGCTGCGAGGAGTTCAAGCCCGAGTCGGAGATCCTCGACGGCACCGGCCCCTTCGAGGGTCTGAAGGTGTGTGCGATCCACTCCAAGCCGCTGGAGCTGCTGCAGGAGAAGAACTACTTCTTCAAGCTCAGCGAGTTCCAGGACCGGCTGCTGGAGCTCTACCGGGACGAGCCCGATTTCGTCCGGCCCGACTCGGCGCGCAACGAGGTGGTCTCCTTCGTCTCCCAGGGGCTGAAGGACCTCTCCATCTCCCGCTCCACCTTCGACTGGGGCATCACCGTGCCCTGGGACGAGTCGCACGTCATCTACGTGTGGGTGGACGCGCTGCTGAACTACGTCACCGCGATCGGCTACGGCGCGGACGAGGAGACCTTCGCCCGGCGCTGGCCCGGCTACCACGTGGTCGGCAAGGACATCCTCCGCTTCCACGCCGTGATCTGGCCGGCCATGCTGATGGCGGCGGGGCTGGAGGTGCCGCGGGGCGTCTTCGCGCACGGATGGCTGCTGGTCGGCGGCGAGAAGATGTCGAAGTCGAAGCTCACCGGCATCGCCCCGAGCGAGATCATCGACGTCTTCGGCTCGGACGCGTACCGGTTCTACTTCCTCTCCGCGATCGCGTTCGGGCAGGACGGCTCCTTCTCCTGGGAGGACCTGTCGGCGCGCTACCAGGCGGAGCTGGCCAACGGCTTCGGCAACCTCGCCTCGCGCACGGTGGCGATGATCGAGCGCTACTTCGCCGGTATCGTGCCGCCGGCGGACGTCTACACGGAGGCGGACCTCGAGATCCAGCGGATCGTCGCGGACGCCGCCCGGGATGCGGACGCCGCGATCGAGCGCTTCCGTCCCGACGAGGCGATCGCGGCGATCTGGACCATCGTCGACGCGCTGAACGGCTACATCACGGTCCAGGAGCCGTGGGTGCTCGCCCGCGACGACGCCGACCGTGCGCGCCTGGGCACGGTGCTGTACACCTGTGCGGAGGGCCTGCGTGCGCTGGCGATCCTGCTCTCGCCGGTCATGCCGCAGTCCACCGAGAAGCTGTGGATCGCCCTCGGCGCCGCCGAGACGCTGGGCCGCCTGGTCGAGCAGCCGATCCGCGCGGCCGGCGCCTGGGGGGCGCTGCGCCCGGGCACGAGCGTGAACGGACTGGCCCCGCTGTTCCCCCGGGTGGAGGCGGCGTGACCGACGCCGCGGCCGACTACTCGCGGACGCGTTCGGCCGAGGGCCGCGGCGATGTGCGGTACCCGCCCGCGCCCGCCCCGCTGGCGGTGCCGGTGTACGACAACCATGCGCACCTGGAGTTCCGCGACGGCGAGGAGCCGCTGAGCCTCACCGAGCAGCTGGACCGGGCCGAGTCGGTCGGCATCGCCGGGGTGGTCCAGGTCTCGTGCGACATCGACTCCTCCCGCTGGTCCGCCGCCGCGGCCGAGAGCGACCCGCGGGTGCTCGCGGCCGTGGCGATCCATCCGAACGACGCCCCGGTCTACGCGGCCGAGGGGCGGCTGGACGAGGCGCTCGCCGTGATCGACGAGCTCGCCGCGCGCCCGCGGGTGCGCGCCGTCGGCGAGACCGGGCTCGACTTCTTCCGCACCGACGAGGACGGACGACCCGCGCAGCAGGCCTCCTTCGAGGCGCACATCGCGATCGCGAAGAAGCACGGCGTCGCCCTGCAGATCCACGACCGCGACGCGCACGAGGCCGTGCTGGAGACCCTGTCCCGGGTGGGGGCGCCGGAGCGCACGGTGTTCCACTGCTTCTCCGGCGATGCCGAGATGGCCCGGGTGTGCGCGGAGGCGGGCTACTACCTCTCCTTCGCCGGCAACGTCACCTTCAAGAACGCGCAGAACCTGCGCGATGCGCTCGCGGTCACCCCGCACGAGCGCATCCTCGTGGAGACCGACGCGCCGTTCCTCACGCCGGTGCCGCTGCGCGGGCGCCCGAACGCACCGTACCTCGTCCCGATCACGATGCGCTTCCTCGCCGCGGAGCTGGGCGTCGAGCTCGACGCCCTCTGCGCGCAGGTCGCCGCCAACACCCGCGCGGTGTACGGGGAGTTCTGAACCGGTGCCGGACCGGATGAGGAGATCATCATGACCGTCGATCGCGAATCGCCGCGCTACGCCCAGCTGTACTGGCACTACCACGCGCACTACGCGCAGGCGGTGGCGGCCCAGGGTGGGGCGGCCGATCCGGCGGAGCAGGACCGCTATGCCCGCGAGCACGCGGAGGCGGTCTGGGCGGCGGAGGCCGCAGCGGCCCCGGCCGCGGAACAGGCCGCGCCGCCGTTGCCCGCGGCACCCGCCTTCCCCGCCTCGGTGGCGCCGACCGTGCCGGCGGGGCACGCCCTCGGCCAGGCCCCGGTCCCCGGCGCCCCGGCGGTCGCCACCCTCGCGGCTCCGGCGGCCGTCACCCTCGCGTCCCCGGCCGCCCCGAGGCGCCGTCGCACCGGCCTGCTCGTCGGAGCCCTCGTCGCCGGGGTCGTGGTGATCGCTCTCGTCGTCGCCGGCATCCTGGTGGTGCCGTCCCTGCTCTCCTCGCCCTCGGCGAGCACGCGGCTTCCGGACTACACCGCCAAACCGCAGCCCGCATGGAGCACCACCGTCGAGCACGGGGACTACGTCGGGCTGTCCGTCGAAGCGCTGGGCGCGGACCGGCTGCTGGCCGTCGAGGACGTCGACGGGTGGAGCTGGAAGGACCGCCGCGGGAGCGCAGCACCCTACGCCGATCCGTCGCGGCTGACCGCCCTGTCGTCCTCCGACGGGTCGGTGCTGTGGAGCGTGGCGGCGAGCGACGTGCTGCCGGCGGAGCGCGAGGGCGAGCAGTACCTGAGCGTGCGGAGGAGCACCGACGGCGCGCACGTGGTCGTCGCCACCGGCGGGGCGGCCTCCGCCCGCTCGTCCGCCTCTCTGGCGGTCCTGCGCGGTGCGGACGGGAGCGTCCTGTCGTCCACCGTCCTGGACGGGATCCTCGACTCCATGGTCATCGCCGGTGACCGGCTGATCCTCAGCGTCGTGACGCCGGCCGGTGCCGAGGTGCGCGCGGTGTCCCTGGCCGACACCGGCACGGCGCTGTGGCGCCACGCGGTCGACGCCAGCGCCCTTCCCCAGTTCGTCGACATGAGCGACCAGCAGGCCATCGGGCTCTGGCGGGACGGACGGGCGACCTACCTGGACGTCGAGACGGGCCGGGAGACCGTCTGGAGCGACGGGCGGATCTTCCGCACCCTGGGCGGTGCGCTGATCGCCTTCGGCGAGTGGAAGGACGACGGTCTCGTCCTCGCCCGGATCGAGAAGGACGGCACGCAGCGGTGGGAGGTGCGGGTCGACGCGTACCAGGTGGTCGACGGGGAGCTCTTCGTCTTCACCGGCGGCCGGAGCGACGCCGGGTACCGCGACCTCGGCCGGCTGGACCTGGGCACGGGGCGTTCCGCCTGGCCGGCTCCCGCGGGCGATTACCAGCCGATGATGGTGAGCGGCGGCCGGGTCCTCGTCGCCGAGGTCGACGGCGACGGCTGGGGAAGCACGCACTGGCTGGACCTCGGCAACGGACGGGTCACCGGCGCGCCCGCCCCCGCGCCCGCCGAGCAGTGGTGGGGGGACGTCGACCGGGCGTTCGGGCCCTCCACGATGTACATCCTCGACTCGGACATCCAGGCCTATGCGTTGAACGGCTCGGGCAGGCTGTGGACGTACGGGCTGGAGGAGGACGAGTGGGCGCGCGTCCTGCACTCCCGGCTGTACGTGTGGAACGGGGAGACCGCGACGCTCACGGCGCTGCGCTGAGCGTCGCTCTGGACGAGCCGTCCACAGCCGCTTCCCCTTGCCGGTTCTCCCCGGAACACGGGAACGCCGCCCGGCGGGACGTGCGTCTCCCGTAGCGTCGAGTCACCCCATCGGCGACAATGGAAGGGTGATGCTTATGGACACCGCGCAGACCTGGGTGATCGTGGGGATTCTCGCGATGGCCTTCCTCAGCCTTGCGGTGGTCATCCCGACATCGATGATGCGTGTCGTGCGCGCGGAGGTCGGTGGTCTTCGGGGGGAGGTGAACGGTCAGTTCGCCGCGGTCCGCATGGAGATCACGGGGGTGAAGACGGACGTGGCCGGACTCAAGACCGATGTGGCGGAACTGAAGACGGACGTCGCCGGGCTCAAGACCGATGTGATGCAGGTGAAGACCGACGTGAACGTTCTGAAGACGGATGTGAACACGCTGAAGACCGACGTGAGTGAGCTGAAGTCGGGCATGGTGCGCCTGCGGAGCGAGGTCGGCGAGATGGATCGTGACATCCAGGCGATCTCGCGTCGGGTGCTCGGCACGGACTCCGCTTCGTGAGCATCGCACTGCTCGGCGCGGGGGAGATCCGCCGGCTCGCGGCGGAGCTGGACGTCACGCCGACGAAGAAGCTCGGGCAGAACTTCGTGGTCGACGCGAACACGGTCCGCAAGATCGTGCAGGTCGCCGAGGTCCGAGACGGCGAGCGCGTGGTGGAGGTCGGCCCCGGCCTCGGCTCGCTCACCCTGGCGATCCTGGAGACCGGGGCCGCGGTCACCGCGGTCGAGATCGACCGGCGCCTGGCCGCCCGGCTCCCGCAGACCGCGGCGGAGCACGGCGTTCCTGCGGGCGCGCTGACCGTGGTCGCCGAGGACGCGCTGCAGGTGGCCGATCTGCCGGGCGACCCCACGGTGCTCGTGGCGAACCTCCCGTACAACGTCTCGGTGCCGGTGCTGCTGCACTTCCTGGAGCACTTCGGGTCCCTCCAGCGGGGCGTGGTGATGGTGCAGGCGGAGGTGGGCGAGCGCCTCGCCGCGCCTCCCGGCAGCCGGGTGTACGGCGTGCCGAGCGCCAAGGCGGCCTGGTACGGGCCGTGGCGGCTGGCCGGGACGGTCTCCCGGCAGGTCTTCTGGCCCGTGCCGAACGTGGACAGCGTGCTGGTCGGTTTCGCCCGCGACCCGGAGCCGCGGGGCACCGAGGAGGAGCGGCTCCGGACCTTCCGGATCATCGACGCCGCCTTCCAGCAGCGCCGCAAGATGCTGCGGCAGGCGCTCGCCGGCGTCCTCGGGGGTTCCGCGGCCGAGGCCTCCGCCGTGCTGGAGCGGGCCGGGGTCGCCCCCACGGCGCGCGGGGAGGAGCTCGACATCGCCGCCTTCCTGGCCGTCGCGCGCGCGGCGGAGTGACGGCAGGGGGGAGCGCGGCGTCCCTCGTACGCGCGGCATGACACCGCGCGCCCGACGATCCGGCGGGACTCCGCTCCGGCGGCTAGCCTGGAGGGGTGACTTCGAACTCCCGCATCGGCCGTACCCCGCCTGACCTGCACCGTCCCTACACCGCCCACCCGGACCGCTACGACATCGCCCAGCACCGTCGGGTGGGGGCCTCCGGCCTCTATCTGCCGCCGCTGTCGCTCGGGCTGTGGTGGAACTTCGGCGACAACATCCCGATGGACGACCAGCGGGCGCTCATCCGGCACGCCTTCGACCACGGGATCACCCACTTCGACCTGGCCAACAACTACGGCCCGCCCTACGGCGCGGCCGAGAAGAACTTCGGCCGGATCGTCGCCGAGGACCTGCGTCCCTACCGCGACGAGCTCATCATCTCCTCCAAGGCCGGCTGGGACATGTGGCAGGGGCCGCACGGCGAGCTCGGCAGCCGCAAGTACCTCATCGCCAGCGCGGAGCAGTCGCTCACCCGGCTGGGCCTGGACTACGTCGACATCTTCTACTCGCACCGCGTGGACCCCGACACCCCACTGGAGGAGACCGTCGGTGCGCTCGACACGCTCGTGCGCCAGGGCAAGGCCCTGTACGTCGGCATCTCGTCGTACAGCGCCGAGCGCACCGCGCGCGCGGCGGAGATCGCGCGCTCCCTCGGGACCCCGCTGGTGATCCACCAGCCCGCCTACTCGATGCTCAACCGCTGGATCGAGAACGGCCTCACCGACACCCTCCGGGCCGAGGGGATGGGCGCGATCGCCTTCACCGCGCTCGCCCAGGGGCTCCTCACCGACAAGTACCTCGGCGACGGCACCGCCCAGCGCGCCCAGACGCGGAACTCGATCTCGGCGGATCCCCTGCCGGAGAGCGCCGTGGCCACCCTCCGGGCGCTGAACGAGGTGGCGCGTGAGCGCGGGCAGACCCTCGCCCAGCTCGCGCTGCAGTGGACCCTGCGCGACCCGGTGGTCGCCTCGGCGCTGGTCGGCGCCTCGCGCACCGCGCAGCTGGACGAGAACCTGAAGGCCCTGGACGGCCCCGCCTTCGACGCGGCGGAGCTGGCGCGGATCGACGAGCTCGCGCAGGGCATCGACGTGGACCTGTGGGCGAAGTCCGCCACGCTGTGAGCGTCGAGCGATGAGCAGCGCCGGGACCGGGGGGCCCGCCGCGGAGCAGGATCTGCGGCGGGCCCCGGTCCGCGTGCGCGCCCCCGGCAAGATCAATCTCTTCCTCGCCGTCGGCGGCCCCGCCCCGGACGGCTACCACCCGCTGGCGACGGTGTTCCAGGCGGTCTCGCTGGAGGAGGAGGTGACCGCGCACGCCGCCGAGGGGTTCTCGCTCAGCCTCGTCGGCGCGGTCGATCCCGCCGTCCCGACGGACGATCGCAACCTCGCCCTCCGCGCGGCGCATCTGCTCGCCGCGGCCACGGGACACCCCGGCGGCGTGCACCTGGAGGTGCGCAAGAGCGTTCCGGTGGCCGGCGGGATGGGCGGCGGCTCGGCCGACGCGGCGGCGGCGCTGGTGGCGTGCAACGAGCTGTGGGGCACGGGCGCGGACGACGCGACCCTGCACGACCTGGCGGCACGGCTCGGCGCGGACGTGCCCTTCGCGCTGCACGGCGGCACGGCCCTGGGCACCGGACGGGGCGATGTGCTCACGCCGGTCCTCGCCCGCGGCCGTTTCGACTGGGTGCTCGTCACCAGCGACGACGGCCTCTCGACCCCCGAGGTCTACCGTCTGCTCGATCGGCTGCGCGCCGCGGAGGCGGGACTCGCCGACGACCCGGTGGAGTCCCTGGAGGTCCCGCCCCTGCTGCTGCAGGCGCTGGGCGCGGGGGACCCCCACGCGCTCGCCCTGCTGATCCGGAACGATCTGCAGGCGCCCGCGCTGTACGCGCGTCCCGAGCTCGAGCAGGTGCTCGTGGGCGCCTTCGCGAGGGGGGCGCTGAACGGCCTGGTCTCCGGCTCGGGTCCCACCCTCGCCCTCCTGTGCGCGTCGCCGGAGAGCGCGGAATCGGTGCGTGCGGCGCTGACAGCCGCCGGTCATCGGGCGCTGCACGTGCACGGCCCGGTCGCCGGAGCCCGGATCGTCGACGCCGGCTGAGGCCTCGTGCCGCTCCGGCGGCCTGCACGGCCGGGCCCACCGGATCGCCGCATCGCCCCTGCTAGGCTCGGGGCACATCCGGCCCCCATCGCCGATCCCGGCGCGGCAGGAACGGGCCGCCGTCCTTCTGCCGCATCGGCGCGGCGACGGGGTCGGTGCCGTCTCCGAGATCCGCGAGAGCTGAGCCGATGTCGTCCATGCCGCCCACCGAGGCGCTCCCCATCCTCTCCGAGCGTCCCCGCGGGCGGGAGATGATCTCCTCGCTCGCCATCGGCGCCTACCGCACCTATCTGCTCGCGCTGGTGGGGGCGAACATGTCCGTCTGGGTGATGCGGATCGCGCAGGACTGGGTGGTGCTGCAGCTCACCGGCGATGTCGCCCTCGTCGGCATGCTGGTGCTGCTCCAGTTCGGCCCGATGCTCCTCTTCGGCATGTGGGGCGGCCTCATCGCCGACCGCTTCGACACCCGCTTCCTCCTGCTGCTCGCGCAGACCGCGGGCCTGGTGGTCAGCGCGACGCTCACGGTGCTGGCGATGACGGGGCACCTCTCGGCCGGGGCGATCTTCGCCGGCGCCTTCGTGATCGGCATCGTCGGTCCCGTCGAGCAGCCGGCGCGGCAGATCTACATCGTCGAGATCGTGGGCCTTGCCCAGTTGCGCAATGCGATCAGCGTGCGCGAGACGCTGATCCAGATCACCATGATGGTCGGGCCCGCCCTGGGCGGACTCCTGCTGCCGTTCGGCGACCGGTGGGCCTTCCTCGCCGCGACGGTCCTGGCGGTGGTCGCCCTCGTCGCGATCCTCCTCAGCCGCGCGCCGGCGGCGGCCGCGCACCCGCAGCGCTCCGCGTCGCAGGGGCAGATCCGGCAGGCGCTCCGGTACTGCCGCCGCAAGCCGGACATCTTCTGGACGCTGCTCCTGCTGGTCTTCATCTCCACGCTGGGCCTGAACTGGCCGGTGCTGCTGGCCGGCATGGCCGCGCGCGTCTTCGACTCGGGGGCGACCGGCTACGGGCTCTACATGGCCGCCGTGGGGGCGGGCTCCCTGGTGGGCGCGCTGCTCTCGCTGCGCCGACGCACCGTCACCCTCCGTGCGGTGTATGTCGCGGCGATGCTCTTCTCCGGCATGAAGCTGCTCTCGGGCCTCGCCCCGGAACAGCTGTCGTTCCTGGGACTCATCGCTACCGCGGGGCTGGGCGGCGTGCTGATGTGGACGGCGGCGAACGTGCTGTTGCAGGCCTCCTCCAATGCGGCGATCCGCGGCCGGGTCATGTCGCTGTACCTGCTCATCGCCTTCGGCGGGCAGGCGATCGGCGGTCCCGTCCTCGGTCTGGTCGTGGAGGGCTTCGGCGCGCGCTGGGGCCTTCTTGTCTCGGGCGGGGTGCCGCTGCTGGCCGCGGTCGTCCTCTTCCTCCTCCAGGCGCAGGGGCGCCGTCGTCGGGAGCGCCGGGCGATCGAGGATCCCTCGGCCGGCGGGTGACGGACGGAGGCTCCTCCGAGCCTCCGAGCCTCCGAGCGCTCCCCGAAGTCGCTGCAGGGCTGGGGATACGTGCGCGGGTCAGGCGGGGAGCTCGGCGAGGAAGGCGTCGATCCGCCGGCGGTACTCGGGGTCGGGGTGGGTCTCGGCGATGGCGAGCAGCGGCGGAAGATCGAGGGAGTGCACGAGGCGCAGGCGGACGGCGAGAGCCTCCTCGTATCCCGCGTCGCGCAGCACGGCGAGACCGCCGCGGATGGCGTGCAGGTAGTCGTCCAGCACCGGCAGCGCATCCTTCCCCTGGGTGATGGAGGTGCCGTCGGCCCGCTCGCGCCAGAGCACGCAGACATCTGGCAGGACGTCGAAGGCCTGCGCCTGCACGTACATCTCCTCGGCCACGATCTGGTCCTCGTAGGCGCGTCCGACCGGAAAGCGGCGCCCCTCCCAGAAGGCGGCACGGCTGACCTTGGACCATGCGACGATGTTGCCCGCTGCATGCGGATGATCGCGGAGGGTGGTGCGATGCCGCTCCGGCACGGTGGCGGCGGCCACCCACGGCTGGACCTCACCGGCCGCATAGGCACCCGCGGACCCGCCATCCCGCCGATCCCCGCCGTTCGGGACGGGGCGGAGGCGCACGTAGGCGCCGACCGCGAAGTCGCTGCCGGTGGCCTCGAGCGTCTCGTGGAACCGGGCGAGGGCGTGCGGGGTCATCGCGTCGTCGGCGTCGAGGAAGCCGAGGTACGGGGTGTCCACGAGGTCCAGCCCGGTGTTGCGGGCGGCGCCGAGGCCCTGCCGTCCGGCGTGCCGGACCATGCGGAAGCGGGGGTCCGCGGCGGCCGCGGCGGCGAACAGGCGGGGGGTGGCGTCCGTCGAGGCATCGTCGACGAGGACCGCCCGCCAGTGCGGGAAGGTCTGAGCGCGGAGGGAGTCCAGGGCCTCCCCGGCCCAGTCCTCCACCTGATACCCCGGCACGATGATCGTGATCGCAGCGTTCACCCGACCGAGTGTACGGCGCCCGCCGCCGTCGGCGCGCTCGTCCACGGTCGCGCACGGCCCCGGTCGGCGAGCACCGTCGCGCCGGGGATTCCGGTACGCCGGCGGAGGGTCCGCAGCGGTGCGCGCTGGGCCGACGACGAGGAGGCCTCCCCGAGGGCACCGCTGCGGACCGCGTGCCCGGATGCACCGGACAGGGACAGGGCTCGCGGTGCGTCGTCATGAGGAGCGGAGGGGGCTCACCCGGCCACGGCCGCCACGGCCGCCGCGAGCGCGGTCGCCACCGACATCAGCATCGCCTCCCCGCCGGGCACCGCGCCCCAGGAATGGGGGAGGGTGAACCGGATGGCGGTCTGGGCGACCTCCCTCGGAACGCCGCACGCGACCAGGACGTGCGAGGGCTCGTCGCTCCCCGCAGCGCACGCCGAGCCGGAGGAGGACACGACCCCGCGCCGCTCCAGCTCCAGCAGCACGGCCTCGCCGCTGGTGCCGTCGAGGGTGAAGCTGGCACTGCCCGGGAGCCGGTGCACCGGGTCGCCGGTGAGCCGTGCCTGCGGCAGGAGGCGCTGCACCTCGGCGATGAAGGCGTCCCGTTGCGCGGCGACCCGGGCCGCGCTCTCCTCGCGCTCCCGCTCGGCCAGCTCCAGTGCCAGCGCCAGCCCGACCGCCCCCGCGACGTTCTCGGTGCCGCTGCGTCGGCCGCGCTCCTGGCCGCCGCCGTGCAGCAGCGGCTCCAGCGGCACCCGGGTGCGCACGGCCAGCGCGCCGGTGCCCGGGGCGGCGCCGATCTTGTGCCCGGCGATCGCGATCGCATCCGCCCCGGTCCCGGCGAGCCCCAGCCAGCCCGCCGACTGCACGGCGTCCAGGTGCAGCGGGACGCCGCGGGCGTGCGCGACCTCGGCGAGGGCGGGGACGTCCTGGACCGTCCCGATCTCGTTGTTCGCGTGGGCGAGGGCGACGAGCGCGGTGTCCTCGCGGATCGCCGCCGCCAGCGCCTCCGGCCGTACCCGTCCCTGCGGGTCCACCTCGGCGAGGGAGATCTCCACCCCGTGGAAGCGGCGGAGGAAGTCGGCCGAGGCCAGGACCGACTCGTGCTCGATCGGCGTGGTCACCAGGTGCCGCCGGCCGCTCCCCAGCGCCGCCAGCACGATCCCCTTGACACCGGCGTTGTTGCCCTCGGTGCCGCCGGAGGTGAAGACGACCTCGCCGCGCCGCCGTCCCAGCGCTCTCGCCACCCGGGTGCGGGCGTCCTCCAGCGCCTCGGCGGCCGCCTCGCCGATCGTGTGGTGGCTGGAGGGGTTCCCGAACGACCCCCCGAGCCACGGCAGCATCGCCTCGCGCACGGCGGGGTGCACGGGGGTGGTGGCGGCGTGGTCGAGGTAGAGCATCGGGGCCTCCGGGCAGCGGGGGATCAGTCGATCCGCACGTCCAGGCCGAGGTCGAGCGCCCGGGCGGAGTGGGTGAGGGCGCCGACGGAGATCACATCGACACCGGTCTCGGCGATCGCGCGGACGGTGTCGAGGGTCACGCCGCCTGAGGCCTCCGCCTGCGCCCGGCCGGTGAGGAGTGCGACGCCTGCGCGGAGGTCCTCGAGGGAGAAGTTGTCCAGCAGCACGGTGTGCGCGCCGCCGTCGAGCACGGCCGGGATCTGGTCGAGCCGGTCCACCTCCACCACGACGTGCGCGGTGTGCGGCAGGCGGGCGAAGGCCTCCCGCAGGGCCGCCGCGAGATCGCCGCCGTCCCGGCGCAGTACGGCGAGGTGGTTGTCCTTGGCCATCACCGCGTCGGAGAGTGAGAAGCGGTGGTTGCGGCCGCCGCCGGAGAGCACGGCGTGACGCTCGAAGGCGCGCAGGCCGGGGGTGGTCTTGCGGCTGTCGGCGATGCGGACGCCGGTGCCCTCGACGGCCGAGACGAACTGCGCGGTGAGGGTGGCGATGCCGCTCATCCGCTGCACGAAGTTCAGTCCGACCCGCTCGGCGGTGAGGATGCCGGGGGCGGGGCCCGTCACGGTGGCCAGGACGTCCCCCGCCGCGAAGGCGTCGCCGTCGCCGGTGTGCAGGTCCACGACGATCCGCGGGTCGGTGAGGGCGAAGGCGGCGGCGAAGACGTCCCCGCCGCTGAACACCCCGGCCTCGCGCGCGACCAGGTCGGCGGTGGCGGTGGTCTGGGCGGGGATGAGCGCGGTGCTCGTGAGGTCGCCCCAGGGCGCGTCCTCCTCCAGCGCGGCGGAGACGACGCGGGCGATGAGAGCGGGAGTGAGCATGCGGTGTCCTATGCGGTCGGGGCGGTGGGGAGGAGGATGGCGTCCCGCCGGGAGCGGGCCACGGTGCTTCCCGCCCGCCGCGGGCCGGCGGGGGAGCCCGGTCCCGGGTCGAGGTGGTGCGCGCCCACCGACGCCCGGCGGGTCCGTGCCGCGCGGGCGGCGGTCAGAGCGACGTGCAGCAGGTTGCGGTCCTCGTGCTCGGTGACCGTGCGCGGGGCCGGCTCGCGGGTCTCCCGCTGCCAGGCGGTCAGCCACGAGTCGGCGAGAGCGAGGCCCTCGGCCGTGCGCAGCAGCCCCACCCGATCCCACATCAGCTGCTGCAGGGCGGCGCGGGAGAAGGGAGGGCGCTCCTGCGGATGCAGGGCGGCATCCGGGTGCGGAGCCGCATCCGGCCGGTGAGCCCGCCGACGCCCGGAAGGCAGCCCATGAGGAGCCGCAGCACCGGGGCTCTCTCCGGGGCCCGTCGACAGGTTCGGAGACCGGGAGATCAGGTCGGGCGAACGACGGCGCAGGAGCTCCGCGGCGACCCCCTCCTCCGCATCCCGCACGGCCGCCGCAGCCGCGCGGGCGCCGAACACCGCACCCTCCAGGAGCGAGTTCGACGCGAGGCGGTTCGCCCCGTGCACGCCGGTGCGCGCCGCCTCGCCGCAGGCGTAGAGCCCCGGCAGGCTCGTCCGCCCCTCGAGGTCGGTGACGACCCCGCCCATCAGATAGTGCGCGGCCGGGGTCACCGGGATCGGCTCCCGCGCCCAGTCGAGGCCCCGCTCGCGGGTCACCCGGTCGATGGTGGGGAAGCGGCGGGCGAGCGTCACGGCCCCCAGCGCCGTGGCGTCCAGGCGGACGGGCGACCCCTGGAGGGCGGCCTGCCGGGCGATCGCCCGGGCGACCACGTCCCGCGGGGCCAGCTCCCCGTCGGGATGCGCATCGAAGGCGAAGCGGCGCCCGGCGTCGTCGAGGAGGACCGCGCCCTCGCCGCGGACGGCCTCGGAGACGAGGAACGAGGGACCTGTCGCGAGCATCGTCGGGTGGAACTGCACGAACTCCAGGTCGGCCACCACCGCCCCGGCGCGGAGCGCGGCGGCGATGCCGTCGCCGGTGACCGTGCGGGGGTTGGTGGTGAACGGGTAGAGCTGACCGGCGCCGCCGGTGGCGAGGATCACCGCGTCGGCGGCGAGGTCGCGGAGCACGCCGTCCCGGAGGACCCGCACGCCGTCCACGGCGGCGGAGGTCGTGCCCTTCGTCCGCGGCTCGTCGGCCACGTCCCCGCCGCGGAGCAGATCGACGAGGAAGGCGTCGATCACGGGGATGCCGGCCGCGTGCGCGGCGGCGGTCAGCGCCCGTGCGATCTCGGCGCCCGTGGCGTCGCCGCCCGCGTGCACGATGCGTGGGAAGGCGTGCGCGGCCTCCCGTCCGAGGGCGAGATCGCCGTCGGGGGCGCGGTCGAAGGCGGTGCCCCGGGCGACGAGCTCGGCGATCCGCGCCGCCCCCTCGCTCACCAGGACGTCGA
>JBEBWQ010000023.1:0-16594 GCA_040392075.1 Microbacterium sp. | reverse complement strand
CGCCGTCGGCGTCGAGGCGATGTGGGCCTACATCGACAAGGCGCTGATGCTCTACAAGGACGAGAGGCTGTCGGCCGAGGAGGCCGCTGCGGTGAAGTTCTGGACGACCGAGCGGGAGTGGGAGATCCTCGACCAGTGCGTCCAGCTGCACGGCGGCTACGGCTACATCCTCGAGTACCCGATCGCCCGCGCCTTCGTCGACGCCCGGGTGCACCGCATCTACGGCGGCACCAACGAGATCATGCGCGACATCGTGGGGCGCAAGCTCGCCGGCCGCCGCTGACCGACGGGACGTGCGCGGCGGGCGCCGCTGCCCCGCCTCGGCGGAGGACGCGGCGAGCACGGCCGCTCCGCCGCGCTCGGTGGCCGGCTCCCGCCCGGCGGACGCTGCTCAGATCTTCCGGGACCGGGGGAGCAGGCGCACCGGCGGGATCGGGGGCGCCGGGATCCGCTCATCGCCGTGACCGGGGACGTGGCCGAAGCGCGCGGCGCCCGTCTCCCAGTCGGTGCGCGCCTGGACGATCTCGTCGTGCGTCCGGGCGGCGAAGTTCCACCACATCACCAGGTCCGAGGTGAAGGGCTCCCCGCCCAGGAGGAAGAGCAGCGCGCCCCCGTCGGTGCGCACCTCGACCGCGTCGCGGGAGTCGCCGAGGTAGAGCGTGTCCCCGGCGGGGACCGGGTGCTCGGCCACGTGCGCGTCGCCCTCGACCAGCGTCATCGCGTGCTCCCAGCCGAAGTGCAGGGGTACCGAGACCCGGGTGCCGGGCGGCAGGGCGATCTCCGCACCCACCAGCGGCGAGTAGGCGGTGGCCGGTGAGCGGTGCCCGGCGAGCTCGCCGATCACCACCGTGACCGCGGCGGAGCCCGGATCCCCCTCGGAGAGGGCGTCGTCGATCCCGGGCAGGTCGATGCGGGGCAGATCGGCGTGCTGCTCGAAGCCGCCCGGTCCCTGGCAGGCGGGCTCCGGCAGGGCGATCCATAGCTGCAGCGCGTCCAGCGGGACGGGACCCTCGCCGACCGAGTACTCCGAGTGGACGATGCCGCGACCGGCGGTCATCAGGTTCAGCTGCCCGCGACGGACGGTCGCGTCGCCGCCGGTCGCGTCGCGATGGTGCACCTCGCCGACGAGCGGCCAGGTGACGGTCTGCAGGCCGATGTGCGGGTGCGGCTCCACGCGCATCCGCACGGTCTCCGGGCCGAATCGGTCGAGGAAGCACCACGGGCCGATCGTCGGCAGGTCGCGGTGCGGCAGGGTGCGGTGCACGTTCATCCCGCGGACACCGCCGAGGGGGACCTCCCGGGGCTGCAGCGCGAGTCGGCGCGGGCCGATCATGGTCGGCACCGGTCAGGCCGGGTCGCGGTCGGGCCACTCCACGGCGAGCCCGGCGACCTCGTTCTTGCGCAGGAACCCCTGCACGTACGGGCACAGCGGGATCACCGTCTCGCCGGTCGTGGCGAGATCGCCCAGGGCCTCCCGGACGAGGATGCCGGCGAGACCCTGGCCCTGGAACTCGTCGAGCACCTCGGTGTGGGTGATCAGGGTCTTGCCGCCGCGATCCTCGGTGTCCATGAAGCCGGCGAGAGCCCCGTCCACCTGGATCTCGTACCGGGAGGCTTCGTCGTTGCGGATGACGGTGGTCTCGGCCATGGGGTGCTCCTTCGCTCGGCGTCCACTCTTCCACAACCGATGCCGGCCACCCGGCATTCCACGGATGGGGCGGGACCGGGCTCTCTGTCGGATCCGCTGGCTACGCTGGAAGCATGCCCGCCGATCCCCGCGATGCCTCCGCGCCCGTCCTCTCCGACGCCGGTGCGTCCTTCACGGCGGCGGGCGGCGATCCGGGCATCCCGTTCGACGGCGATCCCTCCCCCTTCTCGGA
Source organism: Microbacterium sp. (assembly GCA_040392075.1). GTDB lineage: Bacteria > Actinomycetota > Actinomycetes > Actinomycetales > Microbacteriaceae > Microbacterium. The sequence goes on along the minus strand of JBEBWQ010000023.1, from coordinate 14,714 downwards.
CGACCCGTACGGCGAGCCCGCGGAGGACCCCTACGGCGACCCGTACGCGGGCGCGGACCCGTATGCGGACGGCGCATATGCTGACGTGCCGCCGCCGGACGTCGCGGGGTGGGGGCCGGGGGATGCACCGGTGCCGATCTCCGTCACCCCCGCGCGGTTCCCCTCGCCGGAGGAGGCACTGCGGACGGTCTTTGGGTACGAGACCTTCCGCGGGGACCAGCGGGCGATCATCGACCACGTCGTCGCCGGGTCGGATGCGATCGTGCTCATGCCCACGGGCGGCGGCAAGAGCCTCACCTACCAGATCCCCGCCCTCGTGCGGGAGGGGACGGGGCTGGTCATCTCCCCGCTCATCGCGCTCATGCACGACCAGGTCGAGGCGCTGCGGGCCAACGGCGTCCGGGCGGCCTACCTCAACTCCACGCAGACGCCGGCCGAACGCGCGGAGGTGGAGCAGGCGTATCTCGCGGGCCGCCTCGACCTGATCTACGTCGCCCCCGAGCGCCTCTCGGTGCCGCAGACCGCCGCGCTGCTGCAGCGCGGCGCGCTGAGCGTGATCGCGATCGACGAGGCCCACTGCGTCTCGCAGTGGGGCCACGACTTCCGGCCCGACTACCTGCTGCTCGGCGACCTGGGCGAACGCTTCCCCGGGGTGCCGCGGATGGCGCTCACCGCCACGGCCACGCGCGAGACGCACGGGGAGATCGCCGAGCGGCTGCGGCTGCCGGGCGCGCGGCACTTCGTCGCCAGCTTCGACCGGCCGAACATCCGCATCGAGCCCAAGGGCGAGGTGCGCAAGCAGCTGGTCGCCTTCATCCGCGCGCAGCCCGAGGGGTCGGCCGGCATCGTCTACGCCCTCAGCCGGCGCTCGGTGGATCAGACCGCCGAGCATCTGCGCGGTCAGGGCATCGATGCGCTGCCCTACCATGCGGGTCTCGACGCCGGCGTGCGGGCGGCGCACCAGGGCCGCTTCCTCCGGGAGGACGGGGTGGTGATGGTCGCCACGATCGCCTTCGGCATGGGCATCGACAAGCCCGACGTCCGCTTCGTCGCGCACATCGACCTGCCGAAGTCGGTCGAGGGGTACTACCAGGAGACGGGGCGGGCCGGCCGCGACGGCGATCCCGCCGTCGCCTGGATGGCCTACGGCCTGGGCGATGTGGTGCAGCAGCGGCGTCTGATCGAGCAGAGCCCCGGCGAGCTCGCCTACAAGATGCGGATGGGCCGGCACCTCGATGCGATGCTCGCCCTGTGCGAGACGGTGCACTGCCGCCGGCAGAACCTGCTGGCCTACTTCGGGCAGGAGTCGGCGCCCTGCGGCAACTGCGACACCTGCCTCACCCCGCCGGAGACCTTCGACGGGGTCGTGCCGGCGCAGAAGCTGCTCTCCACGATCGTGCGGCTGCAGCGCGAGCGCGGGCAGGCGTTCGGGGCGGGCCATCTCATCGACATCCTGCGCGGAGCGCGCACCGAGCGCATCGCGAAGATGGGGCACGATGCCCTCGCCACCTACGGGATCGGCGCGGATCTCAGCGAGCAGGACTGGCGGAGCGTCGTGCGCCAGCTGCTGGCGCGGGGCATCCTCGTGGCCCGGGGGGAGTACGGCACCCTGGCCCTCGGCGAACCGGCGGCGGGGGTGCTGCGCGGCGAGACGGAGGTGCCGCTGCGGCGCGACATCATGGGCCGGGTCTCGGGCTCCTCCGGACGTGCGAAAGCGGCGGTGCCGGAGGGCGTGGAGCCGGCCGACGAGCCCCTGTTCCAGGCGCTCCGCGCATGGCGCGCCGGAGCCGCCCGGGAGCAGGGGGTGCCCGCCTACATCGTCTTCGGCGACGCGACGCTGCGCGCACTCGCCGCTCAGCGTCCGCAGAGCGAGGCCGAGCTGGACGGCATCACCGGCATCGGCGCGAAGAAGCGCGCGGCGTACGGCGAGGCGGTTCTTGCGGTCATCGCCGAGAGCGGTGCTCCGGCGGCCGAGTGAGCCGACGGGCGGTGAGTCGGGCGGTCGAGCAGTGCGGGGCGGACGGTCGGGTCGGCGCGCCGTGGGGTGTGCCCGGTCGGCGGCGGAGCCGGCCGCCGAGCCCACCGCGGCGTCCCGGATGGTTTCCCCTCGATATCGGAGCGGGCGGACGAGCGGCGGGTGGGCCGACCCGGGACTGTGGAGGCCCGACAACGGGATGCGGGGGCTTGGCATCGAGTCATTGGTGGGGTATCACAGGAGAAGTCCCCCGATGATTGGAGAATGCCTACGATAAGGCATTCCCTGTTTTGAGACGGTCGCCGCGTGCAACGCCGCCCGACCGGAGAGGATGAGCATGTTCGAGGCCGTCGAATCCCCCCAGGACACCGCAGCGCACCCGGCTCCCGGAGCACCCTCCGATCCCGCGGCGTCGCGCGTCGACATCGACGCGATCAACACGCTGCTGATGGGAACCTGGGCCGAGACCCGCCGGGAAGCCCGCGCGCTCGTGGCCGAGCCCGCGTTCTGGCGTGACGACTCCCTCGGCATGGATGCCCACCGCGCGCGAGTGCTCGAACAGCTGCGCCTGCTGGTGGAGCGCAAGGCCGTGCACCGCGCCTTCCCGAAGCGCTTCGGCGGCAGCGAGGACAACGGCGCCAACATCGCCGGGTTCGAGGAGCTGGTGCTCGCCGACCCGAGCCTGCAGATCAAGTCGGGTGTGCAGTGGGGGCTGTTCGGGGCCGCTGTCCTGCAGCTGGGCACGGCGGAGCACCACGACGCCTGGCTGCCGGGCGTCATGGACCTCTCGATCCCCGGCGCGTTCGCGATGACCGAGATCGGGCACGGATCCGACGTCGCCTCCATCGCGACCACCGCCACCTACGACCCCGAGACGGAGGAGTTCGTCATCCACACGCCCTTCCGCGCGGCGTGGAAGGAGTTCCTCGGCAACGCGGCCCTGCACGGCGTCGCCGCCACCGTGTTCGCGCAGCTGATCACCGGCGGCGTCAACCATGGCGTGCACTGCTTCTACGTGCCGCTGCGGGACGAGGACGGGAACGACCTCCCCGGCATCAGCCGCGAGGACGACGGGCTCAAGGGCGGCCTCAACGGCATCGACAACGGACGGCTGTGCTTCGACCACGTGCGCATCCCGCGGACGAACCTGCTCAACCGCTACGGCGACGTCGCCCCCGACGGCACCTACTCCAGCCCGATCGACAGCCCCGGCCGGCGGTTCTTCACCATGCTGGGCACGCTCGTGCAGGGGCGGGTGTCGCTCGACGGCGCCGCCTCCTGGGCCTCCGCCCTGGCCCTGCACATCGCGATCACCTATGGTGACCAGCGCCGCCAGTTCGCAGGCCCCGACGGGCAGGAGACCGTGCTGCTCGACTACGCCAGCCACCAGCGGCGGCTGCTGCCGAAGCTCGCCACCACCTATGCGCAGATCTTCGCGCACGACGAGTTCCTGCAGAAGTTCGACGGCGTCTTCTCCGGTCGCACCGACACCCCGGAGGACCGGGAGGATCTGGAGACCCTGGCCGCCGCCCTCAAGCCGCTCTCCACCTGGCACGCGCTCGAGACGCTGCAGGAGGCCCGGGAGGCCTGTGGCGGGGCCGGGTTCATGTTCGAGAACCGCCTGGTGGGCCTGCGCCAGGACCTCGATGTCTACGCCACCTTCGAGGGCGACAACACCGTGCTCCTGCAGCTCGTCGGCAAGCGCCTGCTCTCCGACTACGCGGCGCAGTTCCGCGGCAAGGACACCGCGGCCCTCGCGGCCTACGCCGTGGGCCAGACCGCCGGCCGGGTGTTCCACGGCGCGGGCCTACGCCAGTTCGGCCAGGCCGTGGCCGACCTCGGCTCGACCGCCCGCGCGGTGGAGCGGGGACTGCGCGAGGAGCAGCAGCACGAGCTGCTCACCGACCGGGTGCAGCAGATGGTCGCCGACATCGCAGGACGGCTGCGCGCCGGCACGAAGATGGGCAAGGCCGAGGCGACGGCGCTCTTCAACGAGAACCAGGTCGAGCTCATCGAGGCGGCACGGGCGCACGGCGAGCTGCTGCAGTGGGAGGCGTTCACCGACGCCGTCCACGCGCTGGAGGACGAGGGCTCGCGCGCGGTGCTCACCTGGCTGCGTGACCTGTTCGGCCTCTCCCTCATCGAGAAGCATCTCGCGTGGTACCTCCTGAACGGCCGGCTCTCCGGGCAGCGCGCCGCGGCGGTCTCGAGCTACATCGACCGACTCTGCGCGCGGCTGCGCCCGCACGCGACCGATCTGACCGCCGCCTTCGGGTACCTGCCCGAGCATGTTCGGGCACCGATCGCGTCCGGTGCGGAGCGGGAGCGTCAGGAGGAGGCCCGCGCGTACTACGCGGCGCTCGCCGCCGCGGGCGAGGCCCCCGTGCATGAGAAGGACCTGAAGAAGAAGGCGAAGCGATAGGCGGGAGGAGTTCTCGTCGTCCTGCGGGCGCGGCTCTGCATCCTCCCGTGCGGAGGCCGCAGATCCGCCGCGCTCCGTTCCGCCGACCTCCGGCGCGGATCCGCAGGATCCACGGTGTCCCGTCGTGAGGCCGGAGACCCGGCGATGCTGTCTTCGCACAGGATGACGACGACAAGAGGGGATCGCCTCCGCCGGACGAACGGGAGGGTGAGCGCGCGCGGTCTCCCGCGTCGGCGCCCTCGTGACGGACGACACCTAGGCTGGACCGCATGAGCGATCTGAGGACCGGTGACGACGGGCGTCGCCGCTGCGGCTGGGTGGGCGACGACCCCGACTACCGCCGGTATCACGACGAGGAGTGGGGCAGGCCGCTCCACGGCGACCGGGCGCTGTTCGAGAAGATCACGCTCGAAGGCGCGCAGGCCGGTCTCTCGTGGATCACGATCCTGCGCAAGCGCCCCGCCTATCGGGAGGCGTTCGGCGGGTTCGACCCGGCCGTCGTCGCGGAGTTCGCTGACGACGACGTCGACCGGCTGATGCAGGACGCCGGGATCGTGCGCAACCGCGCGAAGATCCTCTCGGCGATCGCCAACGCGAAGATCGTGCGGGAGATGGCCGAGGGCGAGCTCGACGCGCTGATGTGGTCGTTCGCGCCGACCGGCGTGCGGGCGCGCCCGCGCGTCCTGGCCGAGGTGGTGGCGACCACGCCGGAGTCGGAGGCGATGAGCCGCGAGCTGCGCCGTCGCGGGTTCCGCTTCGTCGGCCCGACCACGATGTACGCGCTGATGCAGTCGGCGGGCATGGTCGACGACCACGTCGTCGGCTGCTGGCGTGCCGAGGAGCCGGCCGGCCTCTGATCGTCGGCGAGGCGGCCGTCAGGCCCAGGGCCGGCTCGAGCCGCGGGACCGCGGCGGCGCCGGCCCTCAGGCGGTGCCGGACCTCAGATGGCGCCGAGGGAGCGGACCGTGTCGCGTTCGGCGGAGAGCTCGGCGATCGAGGCGTCGAAGAGGGTGCGCACGGGCGCGCTCATCTCCAGGTCCTCCACGATCCGCCACTCGCCGTCGACGCTGCGCACCGGGAAGGAGCTCACGAGCCCCTCGGGCACGCCGTACTCGCCGTGCGAGACGAGGCCGGCGGAGGTCCAGCTGCTGTTGGTCCCGTGGACCCAGTCGCGGACGTGGTCGATGGCGGCGCTCGCCGCGGAGGCGACGGACGAGGAGCCCTTGACCGCGATGATCTCCGCCCCGCGCTGGGCGACCCGGGGGACGAACTCGTCGGCCCACCATGCGTCGCGGGCGGCATCCCCGCCGAAGCGCTCGGCGAGCACCTCGTTCGCGGAGCGGCCGCCGATCGTCGCGTGGCTGATGTCGGGGACCTGCGTAGCGGAGTGGTTGCCCCAGATGGTCACGCCGTGCACCTCGCCGACCGACACCCCGGCCGCGATGGCGACCTGCGCGCGGGCGCGGTTCTCGTCGAGGCGGGTGAGGGCGGTGAACCGCTCCACCGGGATGCCCTCGGCCGACGAGGCGGCGATCAGGGCATTCGTGTTCGCGGGGTTGCCGACGACCGTGATCCGCACGTCCGGGGCGGCGGCACGGCCGATCGCCTTCCCCTGCGGGCCGAAGATGTTCGCGTTCGCCTGGAGGAGGTCGCCGCGCTCCATCCCCGGTCCGCGGGGACGTGCGCCGACCAGCAGGGCGATGTTGCAGCCGTCGAAGGCGACGGTCGGGTTGTCGGTGACCTCCACCCCGGCCAGATGCGGGAAGGCCCCGTCCTCGAGCTCGAGCGCCGCGCCCTCGGCGCTCTGCATCCCCTGCGGGATCTCCAGCAGCCGCAGCCGCACAGGGGTGTCTCCGAGCATGTCGCCGGCGGCGATGCGGAACAGCAGGGCGTAGCCGATCTGCCCGCCCGCACCGGTGATGGTGATCGTGGTCGTCATGGGTCGAGCCTATCGGGCGCGTTCGCCAGGCGTACACGGCGGGCCCGGGGAAATCCCGGGGGCGCTGCCGATCCTGTCGTGCGCCGCCCTGTCCCCCGCGCGACCCCGGGGCCGACGAGCGGCGGGCCGGCCGCCGGCTATGCCCGCAGTGCCAGGAGCAGCGTCTTCAGCAGGCCCCCGATCCGCCCCTGCGCGCGGAACCGGGTGAGCCCCTCGCTCACCTGCGCACCTGTGCGTGCGGAGACGAACCACGGCGGGGTCGGCAGGATCGTGAACCGTCCGCCGCGGCCGAGCTGCGAGAGCATCCGCGGGAACGGCCGGAACGGCCCGCGGACCACCGTGCGCTCCACGTCGTCGAGCAGGAGGGCGTTGTGAACGATGCCCAGGCCGCTTCCGACCTTCTGCAGTGTGCTCCCCGGATACGCGCCCCAGGTGAGCGTGGGGATGAGGAACCCGAGCGCGGTCCAGGTGTTCACCGCGATCGTGCCGTACTCCAGCCGGGCGAGCGCGCGCTCGAAACCGGCGCCGAGGGCGCGCTCGGTGACCGGGTCGATCAGCACGTTGGCGCCGAGAGTACCCGTCAGGCGCTCGTTGGCGTGGGCGACGGCGGCGTCGAGGAAGGCCTGTCCCCGGCCGGGGAGCTCGACGACGCCGAGCACGGGGGCGAAGTACTCCGTGGTCTCCACGGCGGTCGTGGCCGGGGAGTCGCCGGCCCCGGCGGTCCCGTCGCCGGGGAGGTCGATGAGCAGCCGGTCGGCGAGGAGGAGCGCATCGGGGTAGTCCTCGGCGGCCCGGGCCATCCGGTCCGCCGATCCCGGATACCAGATCGGGCGCTCGGGGGCGAGGGCGTAGGCCCGGCGCAGAGCGGCGAGGAACCGCTCGCGCTGCGGCCAGTCGCGGGAGAGGAGCACCACCTGGCCGGCGATGCAGTTGTGCCCGCAGTTCTGCAGGCGCATGGTCGCGATGTGCTCGGCCTGGAAGGCGATGTCGGCGGCGGACCACGCGCCGGGCACGACGATGATGGGGGACACCCCGCCGAGCTCCGCCGTGATCGGCTTCTTCAGCCGGGGACGGTTCTCCCGCTTGCGGCGGGCGGCCTGCGCGTCGGCTCCCCAGACGATCGCGTCGAACGAGGCCTCCGATCCGGTGATGTGCACGTGCGCGAACCCCGGGTGCGCGGTGAGGTAGGCGCCGGTCTGGGCGCCGCCGTGCACGATGCGCAGCAGATCGAGCTCGATGAGCGGGGCGAGGGCCTTCGCGAGCACCGGGACCAGCGCATCCTGGGTGGGATTGACCTTGAGGAGCGCGACCCGGTTGTGCGCCAGCAGCTCGTACAGCACATCGAGCACGGGGATCGCGGTGACATTGCCGGCGCCGAGGACGAGCCCCACGCCGCCGGAGATGCCGGGTGTGAGCTGGGCGAGCCCGGCGCGCTGCCGGGCGGCGCGCGGCGTGACGCCCGGCCGCAGCCAGACCTCTCCGGAGAACCCGGCGAGCAGCACCCGGTCGCTCCGGGTGAGCGGGAAGGCGTGCACGCGGATGCGATCGCCGGGCGCACGGCGGAGACGGCGGCCGTCGAGCGGGCTCTCGCCGCGGTCGAGCCGGCCGAGCGTGTCGATCGCGGCGTCCAGGGCGCCCAGCACGCCGTAGGGCCCGCTCAGCCACTCCTCGCCGCGGAGCGGATGGGTCCCGCTCAGGCCCTTGCTCGCCGCGGCCGTGCGAGCCCACTCCTCGATCACCGCGGCCGTGCGGGCCCGGACGCTCCGTAGCAGCCTCGCTCGCTGGCCGAGGGAGAGCGCCGCCCAGACCTCCGCGCCCCGCGTCAGGGAGGCGACGGCGTCGTCGATGTCCGCCCGCTCGGCGTCGGGGAGAGCGGGCGCCGCCGGGGAGCGGGTCGCCGCTCTCTTCCGCGCCGGCGCCTTCGGCGCCACGGCTTTCCCGTCACGCGGGGCTCTTCCCGCCGCCGTGGCTCCTCCTGCGGTCTTGGCCTGTCCCGCGGCCGGGGTTCTCGCCGCGGCCGCGGCCTTCCCCGCCGCGGACGTCCGCTTCCGGGGGGCCGGCTTCCCCTGCGCGGGCGAGGGCACCGCCGGCTCCTTCGGGGATGGCGCGGCGGCGGAAGACGCGGATGGCATGGGGCACCTCCTCGGGGTGTGCGGACAGCCTATGCCCCGCCGGCGCCGCCGGGTCGCGGCTCGTCCGCACAGGACCCGCGACGCGCTCTCCTTCGGCGTCGAGGGAGCACGATGCCGGCGTCCCTGCGGCGCCCGGAGCCGCCGATGGGGCGTCGGTGATCGGCGGGCCGATCCGTTCGCCTGTGCGGAGCGCTCTGCGGACCGTTTCTCCGGCTCTTACCGTGTTCGCCCGCTTACTCATGGCTCATATACGACCGTGAATATAAGCCTTGCCTCGCTCTCTCCGGGGGCAATACGGTGGCCGCAACCTGGCCGGACGGCGTCGAAGGCGATGTCTGCGGAGTCAGGCGGGACAGAGGTGAGCGGCGGCCGGTCCGAATCCGTTCGGTCCGGTCTGCGCCTCAGATGGAGGAATCATGGCACGCAAGAACGGCGACGCATCGCACCGCACGCGCAAGATCGCGGCGATCGCGGCAGGTGCGCTGGTCATCGGCGTCGGGGCGACGTACACCCTGGCCTCGTGGACCGATCAGGAATGGGTCTGGGGCGGCAACGCCGCCGGCGACGGCGGCGGCATCGGGACCTCGACGTTCGAGGTGGAGCAGTTCACCGAGGGCTCGTGGCACCACGACGAGACCAACCCCGGTGGCGCCCTCGACTTCACGGCGGCGGCGCTGTCGATGACCCCCGGCGACGTCGTGTACGCACCGGTCTCGCTGCGCACCATCACCGGATCGATCGGGGGCGAGGTCGAGCTGCAGCCCGCCGTGGCGGCGGCCGGGATCTCGGGCGCCACCCTGGACGGCCCCGGCGTGGGCCTGTGGAAGTACATCGACGTGGCCGTCTTCACCTCCGCCGACGCCACGGCGCCGGACTGCGCCGGAGCGACGTTCGACTCCGCGGACTGGTCCCAGATCGTCGCCACCGGCACGGCCCTGGGCAGCGAGGCCGCGACCGCGGCGCAGCCCCTCGGCGCCGCGACCACCTCGGCTCCCGGTGCCCCGCAGCACTACTGCTTCGTCCTCACCCTGCCCGCGAACGCGCAGACCGAGGCTGCCGCGGTCACCCCCGTGGCGGACGTCATCATGGGCCGCACCGTCGCCCCGGCCTGGCTGTTCGACGCCGAGTCCGACTGATCCGGAGGTCCGCCGCCGGCTGCCGTCCCCGCAGCCGGCGATCCCGTCCGAAAGCTGACCCCCATGGTGCGACGACTCCTCGGGACGGTCGCCGCGGTGCTCGTCGTCGCGGCGGCCCTCGTCCTGGCCGGGTGGTTCGTGTTCGCCTCCCTGACCGGGGCGACGCTGATCACCTTCCGCACGGGCTCGATGAGCCCGACGATGCCCCAGGGCGCCCTGGCGGTGTCGCTGCCGGTCACGGCCGAGGAGATCGCGGTGGGCGATGTGGTGACGGTGCAGCGGGCGGACTCGCGCCTGCCGGTGACGCACCGGGTGGTCGAGGTGAGGCTCCCGCCGGACGCGGCGATGCTTCCGGCGGGGACGCGCGAGCTCGTGCTCCAGGGCGACGACAACGACACCGTCGACTCGTCGCCCTACGTCGTGGCCGATGCGCGACGGGTGGTCTTCGCGGTGCCCCGGCTGGGCACGGCGATCATGCTGCTGCAGACCCCGCTCGGCATGGGAGCGTTGGGCCTCCTCGCCGGAGCGCTCACGGTGTGGGCCTTCTGGCCGCGCCGGCCGGCGGCTGCGGAGGACGACGAGACGGGCCCCGGCTCCGGGACGGCTCCGGCAGGCGAGACCGAGGGCGGGAGCGACACCGCCCCGGTTGCCGCCGATCCGCTCCACGCCGATCAGCGCGGCGACGGTCCGCCGGACGGCGCCCCTGCCGTCGCCGGCTCGCCGGCACCGGCTCCCCCCGCGGCGGGTGCACCGCAGACCCGTCGCGAACGGCGGCTCGCCGAGATCGGAGGGACGCCACGATGACATCGTCACCGGTGTCCCGGCCGCGCGCCCGGAGATGGTCGCTGACGGCGACCCTCGTCGTCGTGCTGTCGACGGGGGCGCTGGCGGCCGGCTCGGCCCTCGTGGTCGGGCGGGCGTCGGCGGCCCTGCAGCAGGTGGCCGAGACCGGCAGGCCGGGGTATCTCGTCCTGCGATCCGACCCGGGGGTTCCGCAGTGGCAGGACCTCTCGGTGGGCGACACCGTGCACTGGCTCGTCGAGGCATCGCTGGAGAACGCGGAGCGCAGCTCGCTGCGGCTCGAGCTGCGGGCGGACGGGACGCTGATCGACGCGGGAGGGATGACGGCGGAGGTCGTCGCGTGCAGCGTCCCCTTCCTCGCCGACGGCGATCTCTCCGTCCCGCAGCCCCTTCCGCCCGAGTGCCCGGGGGAGGAGAGCTCCGTGCTGCCCCGGTCCCCGCTCGGCGAGATCGCCCGATCGGCGAGCGGGGACCTCGTCCCGCTCGCCGATCTGCGTCGCGACGCCCCGCGGCACCTGCGGGTCACGCTGAGCCTGTCGCCGGCGGCATCCGGCGAGGAGATCGCCCGGCGCACGGCACGCATCGGCGTGGGGCTGCACGCCGCCGGTGACGACCCCGGGGAGCTCGGCGTGACCGGGGAGGGGATCGGGAGCGATCTCGTCGCCGTTCTCGTGCTGGGCACCGGGCTGATCGGCCTGGGGGCGGGTCTCGCGCTGCGGCGGCGGGCTCAGCAGGAGCGCACGGCGGAAGAGGCGGCATCATGAGGGCCGGCTCCGTCGTCTTCGGCAGGTCCCGCATGCGGGTGCGCCGCGTCGTGCTCGGATCGGCGGCGGTCGTCGCCACCGCGGCTCTCGTCGTCACCTCGATCGTGGCGACCGACGCGAGCTGGAACGACCGCGAATGGGTGCACGGGACGGCGGGCACCCTGGACTGCGTCGATGCCGCAGGCGACTTCGCCACCCGCGGCGAGGGGAGGCTGCTCAGCGGATCGCTGCTCGGCCTCGACACCGACACGGTGGCGGAGGTGGCGGGTGTGCGCGTGACCAACGACGGGACCGGCGCCACCGTGCGCCCGGCCACCGCGGCGCCGGCGCCGGTCGCGCCCGCATACGCCGACCCGCTCGACATCGGGGTGCTCGGCGGTGTGATCGGGGCGGGGATGACGAACATCCTGCAGCTTCCGCTGGGCACCGACACCGGTCTTCTCGGCCAGTTCGCCGAGGCGCACTCGACGGGCGCGGCAGCCGGCGCCGCGGGCTACGTCACGGACTCCGGGGGTCTGAACCTCGACGGCCAGGAGGGCGGGTACCCGACGCTGGCGACGCTGCGGCTCTCGCACCTGCTCGACTCGCTCGGCGCGGGCCTGGGCCCCGGGCTCGGCGGCGTCGCGGACGTCGCGCTGGAGACCGGGGCCGTCGCCGGCCGCGCCGGCATCGACGGATGCGCGGCGCTGTGGAACGCCGGCGTCCCGGTCGAGCCGGGCAGCGCGGAGCTCGTCGCGGGGCTGAGCAGGGACTACCTGGCGGCGTCCCTGGCCACCACGTTCACCTCCGACACCGTCGGCGCCCTCGTGACCGCCATCGGCGGGAACCGGACGGCCCCCTGCGGGAGCGGCGGGCTCAGCGTGCTCCGCAACCTGGAGTGCACGGTGAACGGGCTCGCATCATCCTCCGGTGTCCTCGGCACGATCGAGAGCGGGGTGGTCGGGCTGCTGAACGGCCTGTTCAGCAACGGCCTGAGCCTGGTGGACGTCGACGTCGCCCTCACCGCGACGATCGACCTGGGCGCCGTCGAGGCGCTGCTCACCGAGACGCTCGGCGACCAGAGCCTGCAGATCGACCTCGCCACCGGCGAGATCCGGATCGACACCGCCGCCCTCCTCGCCCGGGCGTACCCGGGGCACAGCGGCACGGGTCTGAACGGGCTGCCGCCGAACACCGAGCCGCTGACGGACCCGAACGTCGTCGCGGCGGCGATCGCGGGGATCGACGAGCTCCTCGACGCGTGGATCACCCGGGTGAACACCGCGCTGGACCAGGCGGTGGACGGGGTCTTCCTCGACGTGACGGTCATAGTGAACCTGCGGCTGAGCACGACCCTTCTGGGAATCCCCTTCAACGGCGCCATCGGGCACGTCGAGGCGACGATCGACTGCCGCCCCACGGGGGCTCCGGGGCCCCGGGGATGCTCGCTGGCGGATCTGCTGAACCCGCCGCCCGGGATTCAGCCGGTCAAGACTCGGCTGGTCCTCCTGCAGAGCCTGAGCGGCATCCCCATCATCGGCAGCCTCCTGGTGAACCTGATCCTCAACGGTGTCGTGTCCACCGTCATCACCGGCCTCACCAACGCCCTGGTCAACGGGCTCGCCGGTGTCATCGGGAACGCCGTCGAGGGCGTCCTGGGATCCCTGCGGTCGCTGCCGGTCTCGGTGACGGGCACCCGCGATCCGATCACGGGGGTGGTGACGGGAGGGCTGGTGCGGCCGATCATGGATGTCGTGTCGACCCTCTACACGCGGCTGTTCCTGGAGGGGCTGGTCGCGGTGACGATCAACGCGCGCAACAGCACGCCGGACCCGTCCGACGCCGAGCCGCCGGACTGGGCCGCGCTGCCGGAGGGGCGCTACGACGTGGCGGCCATCCGGATCGGGGTGCTGGACGCTCTGGGGCCATCCGCGGTGCGGCTCTATCTCGGACGCGGCTCGGTCGGCCCGATCTGCCACCTGCAGCGGGACCCCGCGCCCTGCGCGGCGTACTGACCGCCGTCGCGGTCCGGTCGCTCACGCGCGCTGCATCAGCCAGCGGCCGGAGCGGATGCGGAAGAGGAGGGTGCCGAGGCGCGCGAGCAGATACACGCCGAAGAAGGCGGCCGACAGCCAGGCGAGGCCGCCGGCGCCATCGGGTCGGAGCGCGCCGACGAGGAGGAGCGCGGGGAGGAAGGGGATGAGGTTGATGCCGCCCACGATCGCGAGGTACCGGCCGTCACCCGCGCCGATGAGCACGCCGTCGAGCACGAAGACCGCGCCGGCCAGCGGCTGCGCCGCGGCGAGGATGAGCAGGGCCGGCTGGATGAGCGCGGCCAGATGCGGATCGCCGGTGAAGAGCAGCCCGATCACGCCCGAGCAGGCCGCGATCAGCCCGCCGACGACCACCCCGAACCACGCCCCCCAGGCGAGCGTGCGGGCGAGGACCTGGCGCACCTCCGCCTCGTCACCGGCGCCGAGGCCCTTGCCCACGAGGGCCTGAGCGGCGATCGCGAGGGCGTCGAGCGCGAAGGCGGCTGCGGAGAAGAGGGTGAACACCACCTGCCAGCCGGCGAGCTCCTCGGTGCCGAGCGACGTGGCGACGGCGACGGTGCCCAGGAGCGCCACGCGCAGGCTCACCGTGCGCAGGAACAGCCAGCCGCCCGCGCGGGCCGAGCCCCGCAGTCCCTCGCGCCGCGCGCGGACCGACGCGCCGTGGCGCTGGGCCAGGCGGCCCACCACCAGGACGTACACGGCGACCATGCCCCACTGCGCCACCACGGTGCCGAGGGCGGAGCCGGCGATGCCCCAGCCGAACCCGTAGATGAACAGCAGGTTGAGCAGCGCGTTGGCGCCGAATCCGACGCCCGCGATCCACAGCGGCGTGACGGTGTCCTGCAGGCCGCGCAGGAGCCCGGTCGCGGCGAAGACGACGAGCATCGCCGGCAGGCCCCACATCGACAGCACGAGGTAGGTGTGGGCCTGGTCGGTCACCTCCGGCGTCGCGCCGAACAGGTCGACGAGCCCCGGCGCCGCCATCGCGCCGACGGCGGCGAGGACCGCCCCCAGGCCGAGGGCCAGCCACATCCCGTTGATGCCCACGGCCACCGCCTCGTCCGGACGCCCAGCGCCGAAGCGACGGGCCACGGCCGGCGTCGTCGAGTAGGCGAGGAAGACCATGAGGCCCACGATCGTCTGCAGCACGGCGCTCGCGATCCCCAGCCCGGCCAGCGGCGCGGTTCCGAGATGCCCGATCAGCGCCGCGTCGACCATGAGGAAGGCGGGCTCGGCGATGAGCGCGCCGAGCGCGGGGACGGCGAGGCGGAGGATCTCGCGGTTGAGGGAACGGGCGGGCACGTCCCGAGCCTAGGGGGTGGGTCCGACGTCCGATGCCGCGCCGCCCGCCCGTGTATCCTCCGTCCGGTCCGCATCCGTCTCCGGACCTGCGCCGCACGACCCATCCGGCTCGGAGCCATCTGGATCGAGGAGAAAGGCCCGGACGAGGAGCGATTCCGTGATTCCGGTCCTCGTCCCGGTACATGTCCTCGGCTCGGGCGACCGGAGCGC
>JBEBWQ010000022.1:0-17188 GCA_040392075.1 Microbacterium sp. | reverse complement strand
TCAGGAGATCCAGCCCTCGCTCTCGGCGCGGAGCAGGGCGGCGGAACGGCTGGTGACCCCGAGCTTCTTGTAGATCGCCTTGAGGTGCGACTTCAGGGTGTTCAGCGTGACGAACAGCTCCGCGGCGATCTCGGCGCGTGGCCTGTCGCTGGCCAGGAGCCGGAGGATCTCCCGCTCCCGGGTCGTGAGCCGCACCGTCGCGGAGATGCTTTCGTGCCCCGCTCCCGACAGCTCCGTGGGCCAGCCGGGCACGTGCTCGGCGGCATAGGCGCGCACGGACGGCAGGAACGACTCCCCATCCTCGTCGCGCAACCCGCCGGGCAGCCGGAGGGCGGAGCGCAGGGCCTCCCGCGCCGCATCGGTCTCGTCGAGCGCCAGGTGCGCGGCGGCCAGTCCCGCGTAGCGGCGCAGCTCGATCCGGCGCATGCCCGCGGTGCGCGCCGTGCGCAGCGCGGCGGCGGCGCGGAGGGCACGGGCGGGGCGGGCCAGGGCCAGCTCCAGATCGAGGAGGGCGCAGCGGGTCCCGACGTAGTCCGGATCGGCGGAGTCCAGGAACCACTTCGCGGTCTCCGTGTCGCCCCGGGCCAGGGCGATCTCGGCGCGGATCACCGGCAGGACGCTGCCGGGCAGTCCTTCCCCGTTCTCACGGGGAAGCGGCAGGCGCTCGAGCAGCGCGACGCGCTCGCCCAGTTCGCTCCATCGGCCCGCGCGCCGGTACACCCGGTCCACGGCCAGGGCGTAGAACGGCCACATCTCCCCGATGTCGCTGAAGGGGATGTCGTTCAGGGCCGTGACGCCCCGATCGGGGTCCTCGGTCTCGATCAGCGCCTCGGCGATCGCGATGCCGGCGTCGATGAGGGGCTCGGTCCAGCTGACCGTGCGCGGGAGCGCGCGCGCCCGGGCGATCTCCGCCCGGGCTTCCGCGGGATCACCGGCGGAGGCGTGCACGATCGCCGCCTTGGCGTGCGCGTCCCGGAAGAGGAAGGTCAGGGTGGGCACCCGCACATGGAACTGTGCCGTGGCGAAGGCGGTGAGGGCCCGGGGGAAGTCTCCGGCGAGCATCGCGGTGATCCCGGTCTGCAGCGCCACGACGAGATCGGCGCCCCCGCGGGTGGTGAAGATCGGCTGGACCTTCAGCTTCTCGGTCCGGATCTCGTCCAGCGTCTGCAGGGCGGCATCGGCCCGACCCTGCAGGCGGAGCGCGAACACCCGGCCGAGCTCCATCATCGTGCCGAGCGGCGAGGAGGGATCCAGCGGGGGCTCCGGCGTCGCATCGTAGGGGAAGCGCGGCTCGTCGGTCGAGGTGATGAACAGCAGGATGCCACGGATGAGACGGGTGGAGTCCGCGCCCGCGTCGACGACCGCGGCGCAGATGCTCGCCAGCGCCTCGGGGCGGAACCCCCACCATGCCGCCAGCGTGTGCTGCTGCAGCAGATCGGCCACCGTCTCGTACTCGCCGGCGCGCGCGTGTGCCGCGATCGCGTCGAGGACGTCCGAAAGCGTGGTGTCCGCCGCCATCCCCGCCCTGGGCGGGAGAGAGCTCGGGTGCTCGCTCATGACCCGTCTTCCCCTGTCTGAGCCCCCCCGGCCCGTGGTCCCCGGAGCGATGTCGCCGGCGCGGAACGCCGGTGGCATCGATCTTCCTGCTTGTCATTGTGCCAGGAAGGCGCGCTCACCGAGCATGCCGCTGCCGCGAGCCCGGAGGAGCGGGCCGTGTTTCCCCCTTCCCCGGCGGGAATCTCACCCTTTCCGCAGGACGGCGACAGGGGGCCGACGCATGCCGCGGCCCCGGCACCCGCCGCAGACTCGCAGGCGGGGACCGGGGCCGCAGGGACGGCGGAGCGCCGTCGGCCGGGGTCCGGCGGACGGATCAGGCCCGCTTCATGCCGTCCAGCTTCTTGCCTTCGAGCAGAGCGCGCGACGCGAAGCCGGCGATCATCGCCCCGATCACCGGGAACACGAGGAACACCCAGACCTGGCCGAGGGGACCGGCACCGCCGTAGATCGCCGCGGCGAGCGAGCGGGCCGGGTTCACCGAGGTGTTGTCGATCGGGATGCTGATGAGGTGGATGAGGGTGAGGGTGAGGCCGATCGAGAGCCCGGCGAACGCCGTGCCGCGGGAGGAGTGCGTGGTCCCGAGGATCACGAAGAGGAAGAACGCGGTCAGCACCACCTCCGCGATGATCGCCGCCATCATGCCGAAGCCCGCAGGGGAGTGCTCGCCCCAGCCGTTGCTGGCGAAGCCGGCGTCCTGAGCGCGGGTGAGCCAGCCCTCCGGGCCGAACACGCCGACCAGCACCAGCACGGTGCTGGCGACGATGCCGCCGACGAACTGGGCGATGATGTAGCCCGGCACGTCCTTCCAGGGGATGCGGCCGGCGGCGGCGACGCCGAGGGTGACGGCGGGATTGAAGTGACCGCCGGAGACCGGGCCGAAGGCGTAGACGCCGGCGACGACGGTCAGGCCGAAGGCGAGGGCGACGGCCACGTAGACCGCGCTGCCCGACCCGGGGTCGGTGAAGTGGTTGGAGGCGAAGACAGCCGTGCCGACGCCTCCCAGGACGAGGAGGAAGGTCCCCAGCGCCTCGGCGGTGAGCCGGGCGCTCGTGGACGGTTCCGGAGGGGAGGTCGACGGTTCGGGGAGGGAAGAGGTCCTGCTCATGGGTCAAACCCTTTCGCACTCGCCGGGCGGCTGCCCGGCTCTCAGATCACCGGGTGCGGCCCACCCGGTTGGGATCATGATCCCGTATCCGTGCACCGGACCCTCACCGGCACGCCGATCCCGCCGGGTGAATCGCGGAGGGCCGCGGGGTGGGGGTCACAGCCGCCCGGCGGCCTTCAGCGCCAGATAGCGGTCGGCCAGCAGAGGCGGGAGGGCCTCGGGATCGGCGGCGAGGGCCTCGCCCCCGGCCCGGCGGATCGCGGCGGCGACGTGCTCCGCATCGCGCATCGTCTGCTCGGCCGCGGCGGCCAGATAGATGTCCTCGCGCGATTCCCGTCCCCGCGCGAGGACGGGGAGCCGGTCGTCGGTGACCTGCCCCACCAGGATCGTCGTCGCGGAGGTCACGGCGGGGAAGGCGCCCAGGAACCCGCGCGCGCTCTCCGGCGCGTCCTGCGCGGTCAGGAGCACCACGAGCGACGGCCGGGTGGTGAGCGTCCGCACGGCGGCGAAGGCGCCCGACCATTCGGTGTCGACCAGGCGTGCATGCACCGGCGCCATCGCATCGGTCATCGCGGGCAGCAGGGCGGCGCCGTCCACGCCGGTGACCCGCGCCCGGACGACGCGGTCGTACATGAGCAGGTGCACATGGTCGCCCGCCCGCGAGGCCAGGGCACCGAGGAGGAGCGCGGCCTCCAGCGCTGCGTCCAGCCGGGTCCCGTCGCCCACCCGGGCGGCGGCGGTGCGGCCGGTGTCGATGACGATGACGACGTGGCGGTCCCGCTCGGGGCGCCACGTGCGCAGCATCGTCGTCCCGGCCCGGGCGGTGGCCCGCCAGTCGATGGAGCGCACGTCGTCGCCGCGCACGTACTCGCGCAGCGAGTCGAACTCGGTGCCCCGGCCGCGCACCTGCAGGCTCGTGTTGCCGTCGAGCTCGCGCAGGCGGGCCAGCCGGGAGGGCAGGTGGCGGCGGGACGCGAACGCGGGCAGCACCCGGATCGCCCCCGGCGCGTCGTGCCGGGCCTGGCGTCCCGCGAAGCCGAGGGGTCCGAAGGAGCGGATCATCACGAAGTCGCTGCGGAGCTCCCCCCGTCGGCGCGGAAGGAGCGGGACGACGACCCGCCGCCGCTCTCCCGGCGGCACGGTGACGCGCTGCCGGCCGGCGCCCGCCCCGGCGGTGGGCTGCCAGGCGTCGCGGATCGTGGCGCGCAGCACGCGGGAGCCGACGTTGTGCACCGCGACGCCCGCCGGCACCGGCTCGTCCTTGCGCACGCGCGCCGGGACCCGTCGGGTGAGGATCACCCGGCGGGGATCCGCAGCGATCAGCACGTCGGCCGCGACCAGCCCCAGGCAGAGCAGCAGCCAGCCGCCCGCGACCGCCCAGGGCGAAAGGCCCGCCCCGGCCAGCGGGACGAGCGGAAGCACCCCGAGCCCGAGTGCGAGGGCGAGGCGACCGGTGACGAACACCTAGATCGGAACCCTCGTCTGCTGCACCACCGAGGCGAGCACGGCATCGGCGGTGACGCCCTCCATCTCCGCGTCCGGCCGCACCTGCAGCCGGTGCCGCCAGACCGGGATGAGCATGGTCTGGACGTGGTCGGGGGTGACGGCGGCCGAGCCGGTCAGCCACGCCCAGGACTTCGCCGCCGCCAGCAGCGCGGTGGCGGCGCGGGGGCTCGCGCCCAGGAGGACCGACGGCGACTGACGGGTCGCGCGGGCGAGATCGACGATGTAGCCGAGCACCTCGTCGGTGACCGCCACGCGGGAGACCGCCGCCTGCGCGGCGTGGATCTGCGCCGCGGTGACCACGGGGGAGAGGCCCGTGAGCTCGCGGGGCGAGAAGCCGTCGGCGTGCCGCCGGAGCACGGTGACCTCGGCCTCGCGCTCCGGCAGCGCCACCACGAGCTTCATCAGGAAGCGGTCCAGCTGCGCCTCCGGGAGGGTGTAGGTGCCCTCGTGCTCGATCGGGTTCTGGGTCGCGGCGACCAGGAACGGATCCGGGAGCGGGCGCGACTCGCCGTCCGTGGACACCTGGCGCTCCTCCATCGCCTCCAGCAGCGCCGCCTGCGTCTTCGGCGGAGTGCGGTTGATCTCGTCGGCCAGCAGGACCTGGGTGAAGACCGGCCCGGGGCGGAACTCGAACTCTCCCGCGCGCGCGTCGTAGACGAGCGATCCGGTGACGTCACCCGGCATGAGGTCGGGGGTGAACTGGATCCGCGCGGTATCGAGCCCCAGGACCCGGGCGAAGGCGCGGACGAGGAGGGTCTTCGCCACCCCCGGCACGCCCTCGAGGAGGACGTGCCCGCGGGCGAGCAGCGCGACCAGGAGCCCGCTCACGGTGCCGGACTGGCCGATGACGGCGCGCTCCACCTCCTGTCGGACGCGGTGCATCGCCTGGCGCAGCTCGGCATCGTCCGGCGTCGGAGCCGGGGCGGGGTCGAGGCCGGCGAGCGGCGCGGTCGGGCTCGGTGTTCCCTCGGGGATCATTCGGGCTTCCTCTCGGTGCGGATGGTGGCGTCGACCGCGTTCTCGATCTCGGCGAGGTCGCGGGCGAAGACGATGAGCTCCGGGTCCGTCGCCGGCAGCGGCCCGACGAGCAGCGCGGCCAGCTCCGCGCGGGGGCGGCGCAGCCGGTCGGCGGTGGCGTCCGCGACCGCCCCCGGGGTGGTCCGGCCGTCGATGCCCAGGCGGGTCCCCAGCCGGAGGAGGGCTCCGGTGCGCAGTGCGGCCCCGGCATGCGCGGCGTCGCCCGCGCGGGCGGTGAGACGCGCACGCCCCTGCATGGTCTCGGCCGCCCGGACGGTGACCGGCAGGGTCTCGGAGACGAGCGGCCCGAAGCGCCGGCCGCGCCAGAACGCGGCGGCGAGGCCGGCGATCAGGAGCAGGAGGATGGCGGGGGTGACCCAGCCGGGAGTGAGGGCACCCAGTGACTCGGTGTCCTCCAATGACATGTCGGTGTCGGAATACGACGGCACGTACCAGACCACGTGCGCCGTCGGGGCGAGCAGCGCCAGTCCCAGCGCGGCATTGCCGTTCTCCGTGAGGGCGTCGTTGCGGAACAGCGCCGCCCCGTCGACCAGGATCCGGGAACGGCCGGTGCGGTCGTCGACGAGGACGCCCGCCGCGGCGCCGGCGGCCGGAGCGTCATCCGTGCCGAAGCACCCGGTGACACCGGGGCCCGGGATGAACAGCCGCTCGGGCTGGACCGTTCCCACGCGACGGAAGGCGGCGATCTCGCAGCCCGGGGGCTGAGGGCCGGTGGAGACGACCGCGGGTGTCCCCAGGTCGAGCAGCCGCAGCATCCGGCTGTCGCCGGAGAGCACGACCAGGCGCTCCGCGGTGTCGAACAGGGCGCTCACGGCGTCGTCCGAGAGGGCGTGCGGGTGCGTGGTGACGAGGGTCGATCCCGGACGCAGCAGGGCGACGGCCTCCGCGCGGGTCCGTGCGACGACGACCTCGGTCCCCTCCTCGCGGACGAGCTCGGCGAGCGCGAGGGCGCCGGCGGGGCCGCGTCCCTCCGGGTCCAGCACGCCCCGGTCCGGCGGGCCTGCGGCCAGGACGAGTCCGACCAGGCTGCCGCCGAGCACGAGGAGCGTCACCAGCACCCACCCCAGAAGCGCGCGCCACCGCGTCCGAGTCGCGGTGGCAGCCGGCTCGGCGGAGGTGGTGCCATGGAGCCCGGCTGCCGCCGGAGGCGCGTCGAGGAGATCGCTCACCTGACCACCGCCGGTTGTCGCGTGCGCAGGCGCTCCTCGGTGGCCGCGAGCCGTCGGTACCTCTCCTCGGTGGCGGGATGACGCAGGTACCGCACGTCGTCGAAGAACGACGCGGCCTCGTGGAGGCCGTCCTCCTCGCCGGGGAGGACAGCGGCGGCGGAGCGGGCGATCGCCTGCGCCGTCGCTCCCGGGAGGGGGTCGAGCAGGTCCCGCTCGCGCAGATCCCGGGCGAGGGCGCGGAAGCGCAGCACGATCGCGTCGTCCCACTCGGCGGCACGGGCGGCCCGCTCGGCGTCGGCACGGAGCTGGGCGGCGGAGCGGTCGTCCACAGCGCCGAGGAAGTCGCCGCCGCCCCGCCGGCTCGTGTGAGCGCGGCGTGGTCGTCCGGCCAGCACGAGGACGAGGACGAGGAGGGCCACGACGACGACCCCCACGACGATCAGCGCGATCGGCCCGGTCCCTCCGTTCGCGTCGATGGAGAAGAGATCGACGAGGAACCTCTGGACGGCGTGCGCGGCCCGGTCGAACCAGGTCGCCTGGGCCTCCTGGTAGATCGACTTCGCCAGCTCCTCCTCCGCGCGCCGGCGCGCCTCGTCGCCGTCCGGGGCGATGTCCGCGGCGGTGACGAGGACGAGCGGAGCGCGCAGGATCACGCCGAGCCCGGGGCCGTCCATCGGGTGTCCTCCGCGGTCGTCGGGACGGCCGGGGGCTCCGGCATCCCGGGAGGGGGCGGCGGGGTCGCCTCCGGGCCGGCGGGCGGATATCCGGGTGCCGCATACCCGTAGCCGGCGGGTGCGTATCCGGGAGGTGCGCCCGTGGCCGGACCGGGCGGGACGGGCGGGTACGCCGGTGCGGCGGGGCCGGGGTACCCGGGAACCGCGCCGCCGGGATGCGCCGCGTGCTCGACACCCGGGTACGCCGTCGGCGCCGCGCCCGGATATCCTGCTGCACCGGGCTGGTATGCGGGTGCGGACGGGTGTCCCGGACTCGGCGCGTACCCCGGTGAGCCGGGGTACGCCGGGGCGGGAGGGGCGGCCGGATAGCCCGCCGCCGGGTATCCGGGGGGCGCGGGATACCCCGCTGGCGGGTATCCCTGAGCTGCCGGGTACCCCGGGGGAACGGGGTGCGCCGGGTACGCCGGTGGCGCGGATGCGCGAGGCGGCACGGCACGGGCCGGGTCGACGACGAAGGGGTCGCCCTCGGGGGCGAGGCCCTGGGCGCGGCGCTCCTGTGCGGCGAGCAGATCCTGGTCCAGTCCCTCGTGCCGCATCCGGCAGTCGAGATAGACCAGGGCGCCTCCCGTGGACTGCACGACGACGGTGATCGACTGCACGACGAGCACGAGGATCTGCGGGAGCACCGTGGCGAGGATCAGCGCCACGATCTGCTCCGTCGAGGGCGATCCGGTGGGGGCGATGATCCCGCCGACCATGCCGCTGAGCATGGCCGCCGGCATCGCGACGACCTGGCTGGCCAGACCCATGATGATGCCGATGAGCGCCATCACGCCGAACGCCGGCCAGAACCGCGTGCGGGTGAGCCGCCACGAGCGCACCAGGGCCACGCGGAAACGGGCGTGCTCGAGGACCAGCACCGAGGGGACCAGCAGCAGCTTGGTTCCCAGCCAGACCCACACGGGGATCGAGCCGAGAAGCAGGAGCACCATCAGGATCACCGCGAGCGCGATCATCACCGGGTCGAGCAGGAGCGCGGCGAACAGGATGGCCAGGAGGAGGCCCACGAAGAGGAGGAGCGCGGCGACGGAGAGCGCGGCGAAGCCCAGCAGCCGCCAGAACGCCGGCCGGACCCGGTGCCAGAGCGCGCCGAGCGTGGCCTTCTCACCGAGGGCGGCGGCGCCGATGTCGGCGGCGACCACGCCCTGCACGACGGCGGTGAGGGCGACGGAGGCCAGCCCGACCGCCAGGGCCACCAGGATGTTGAGGGTGATGGTGCCGGCCAGCACCGCCTCGAAGTCCGGCGAGGAGGGGGAGATGGTCTCCAGGCGGCCGAAGGTGGCGATCAGGACGAGGGCCATCAGGCCCGCGGTGACCAGGGTGATGACCAGCTGCACCACGACCGCGAAGCCGAACAGCACCTTCGGGTTGTGGCGGAGGGCGGCGAAGGACCGGCCCAGCATCTGCGACACCGTCATCGGGTGCGCAGGGATGAGGCCCTGCCGGGGCGCCGGGGTCCACCCGGCGTGCGTGGCGCCGGACGGAGCGACGGACGGTCCGCTCATCGTGTTCCTTTCGTCGGCCCTCCCTGTCTCCATCGTTCCACATCCCTATCCCTCCGGTCCCCGAGCCGGCGCCCCCGGGTCCTCCCGTCGATCGAAGGGCGCCGGCACTCGTGAACGCGCGTGCGTCCTCGCGGAGGCCCCGGGCACGGCCGCACGCCCGGGCCGCGTCGACAGGCCCCGGGACCCGGAGGCGCCGGCCGCGGAGACGCGGTCCCGGCGGGAAACGGATGCAGGCGGTAAAGTACCTCGGGACAGGTCGTACGGGCGGGGGCCGGTTCGGCGCACGGAGGAAGACGGAGCACGATGACCGCACGCATCCTGGTGGTGGACGACGACACCGCCCTGGCCGAGATGATCGGCATCGTGCTGCGCACCGAGGGGTTCGAGCCCGTGTTCTGCGCCGACGGCGCGCTGGCGGTGGACCAGTGGCGCGCGCAGCGCCCCGACCTCGTCCTGCTGGATCTCATGCTCCCCGGGATGGACGGGATCGAGATCTGCAGCCGCATCCGGCTCGAGTCCGGGGTGCCGGTCATCATGCTCACCGCGCGCACCGACACCGCCGATGTCGTGCGCGGGCTCGAGGTCGGCGCCGACGACTACATCGTCAAGCCCTTCAATCCCAAGGAGCTGGTCGCCCGCATCCGCACGCGGCTGCGCCCGGTATCCCAGCCCACGAGCGAGATGCTGCGGGTGGGGGACCTGATCATCGACGTCGACGCGCACGAGGTGCGCCGCGGGACGGCACCCATCGCGCTGACACCCCTGGAGTTCCAGCTCCTGGTGGCCCTCGCCTCGAAGCCGCAGCAGGTGTTCACCCGGGAGATGCTGCTGGAGCAGGTGTGGGGCTACCACTACAAGGCGGACACGCGCCTGGTGAACGTGCACGTCCAGCGGCTGCGGGCGAAGGTGGAGCTGGACCCCGACAACCCGCGGATCGTGATGACCGTGCGCGGCGTGGGCTATCGCGCCGGCGGCGCCGACTAGACAGGGCGGCGACCCGGTGGCACCGACCTCCGTCCTCACCGGCCCCGCGGCCCGTCTGCGCGACTGGCCGGCGATGCTGGCCGGCCGCTGGCGGCACTCCCTGCGCTTCCGCACCGCGAGCATCACACTCGTGGTCACCTCCTTCGCGGTCCTGATCACCTTCGTGATCATGGCGCTGGCCATCCACAACGACCTCTTCGAGTCGCGCAAGGCGCAGGTGCTGGAGGACGCGCGGCGCGCGGTCGTCTCCGTGCAGTCGACCCTGGACTCGGCCGACGTGGACGGGGACCGTGCGGCGCTGCGGGCGCTGTGGCGGGTCGTGCGCAGCGACATCTCACGGACGTCCTCGTCGAGCCAGGTCGCCGCGTTCCGGATCGAGCCGGGGCCCGCCGGTTCGGGCGCATCGGACTTCGCCTCGCTGGGCTTCCGCGCGGAGATGCTCAGCGAGGGGCTGCGGGCACGCGTCGCGGACACCCCGGACCGGCAGTGGTGGCAGTCGGTCAGCCTCTCGGTACCCGGCAGCGGGAACGTCGCGGGGATCGTCGTGGGGCAGCAGCTCCGGGTGCCCACCGCCGGCACCTTCGAGCTGTACATGGCGTACGACCTGGCCGCAGCCGACCAGACCCTGCTCTTCGTGCAGCGCACCCTGTGGCTGGCCGGGCTCGCGCTCGTCGCGGTCATCGCGGGGATCTCCTGGTTCGTGCTCCGCTCGGTCTCCGTGCCCATCGTGGAGGCCGCCGAGACGAGCGCGCGCCTGGCCTCGGGAGACCTGGGCGTCCGGCTGCGGGTGCACGGCGAGGACGAGCTGTCCACCCTCGGACACTCGTTCAACGCGATGGCCGACAGCATCGAGGGGCAGATCAAGGAGCTCGCCGAGCTGTCGCTGGTGCAGCAGCGCTTCGTCTCCGACGTCTCGCACGAGCTGCGTACGCCGCTGACCACCATCCGGCTGGCGGCGGACATGCTGCACGACCAGCGCGCCGGCTTCGAGCCGACCACGGCGCGGACGGCCGAGCTGCTGCACACCCAGGTGCAGCGGTTCGAGACCCTCCTCTCCGACCTGCTGGAGATCAGCCGGTACGACGCCGGGTCCGTGCAGCTGGAGCGCGAGGCCACGAGCCTCGCGCACCTCGCCGAGGACGTCGTCGAGCAGATGCGCCCGCTGGCCGAGAGCCGCGGCAGCGACCTGCGTCTGGTCGCCCCCGGCGGCTACAGCCCGGTGGACATGGACCCGCGCCGGGTGCGGCGCATCCTGCGCAACCTCATCGGGAACGCGATCGAGCACGGGGAGGGGAAGCCCGTGGTGGTGACGGTCGACAGCGATGCGGACACGGTGGCCGCCGGCGTCCGCGACTTCGGACTGGGCATGGAGGCGGCCGACGTGGAGCGGGTCTTCGACCGGTTCTGGCGCGCCGACCCCTCGCGGGTCCGCACGATCGGGGGCACCGGCCTCGGGCTCTCGATCTCGCTGGGCGATGCCCGGCTCCACGGCGGCACCCTCGAGGTGTGGTCGGAGAGGGGGGCGGGCAGCAACTTCGTCCTCACCCTGCCCCGCCAGGAGCAGGCGACGCTGGCCGGCTCCCCGGTGCCGCTCGAGCCCGCCCCGACACTGCACGACCTGGGAGCGATCACCCAGCCGATGCCGCTGATCACCGCACCGGGGGCAGGGCTGGCCGAGCCGGGCCCTGCTGCCGGGCTCGACGATCGCCCGGAAGCGGCCGATCGTCCGGAGGAGGGCCGATGACCGCGCGGATCCACGGCCCCGGAAGCCGTCCGAGGCGCGGCCGCCGAGTCCTGCGTGCGGCGGCGGGCCTGTCCCTGTCCCTCGGCCTGGCCCTCGGGGCGGCGGCCTGCAGCGGTCTGCCCACGAGCGGTCCGCCGCAGGCCGGCCTGCCCCTGGGGGAGTCGTCCGCCGGGGTCGAGATCACCCTCATCCCCGACGGCCCGGGTCTGGGCGCCGGCCCGCAGGAGATCGTCGAAGGCTTCCTCGAAGCGGCGATCAGCCCGACCGACAGCTGGGCGATCGCCCGTCAGTTCCTCTCGCCCTCTCTCGCCGGCACGTGGCGCGCCGGCGGCGGCGTCACCATCGACGACAGCAGCGTCCAGCGGGTGGTCGACTCCTCGGTGGGCGGCGACACCACGGCGACGACGGCCGAGGTGAAGGTGACGCTGAGCCCGGTGGCCAGCGTCGACGAGCAGGGCGCGTACCGGGTCGAGACCGGCGACAGCGGCGAGGCCGCCTTCCGCCTGGAGCGCAACGCCGAGGGGGAGTGGCGGATCACCGCCGCGCCCGACGGGATCATCCTGGACGAGGCCTCCTTCCGCGAGGCGTTCCGCCGCTACGACCTGCAGTACTTCGACCACACCTGGACGCGGCTCGTCCCGGATGTGCGCTGGTTCCCGCGGCGGGGCGCGATCCCCACCGCCATCACGCAGACCCTTCTGCAGGGGAGCCCGGCGCCCTGGCTCGCCCCGGCGGTGCGCACCGCCTTCCCCGCGGGCATCGTCCTGGCGCGGGACGCCGTCCCGGTCGATGCCGCACAGGTGGCCGAGGTCGAGCTGAACGAGGCGGCGCTGGAGCTGGACCCGACGACGCTCGCCCGGATGCGCACGCAGCTGGAGCGCAGCCTCGCCGCCACCGGGGTGACCGCGGTGCGCTTCACCGCGGACGGGCGGCCGCTCGAGGCCGGGCAGGTGCCCGTGGAGTCGAACCTCCTCGACGGCGGCACGATCGTGCTCACCGCCGACGCCTTCGGCGTGCTGGTGGGCGACCGGATCCAGCCCCTGAACGGGGTGAGCGCGCCGATCGAGGAGAACGCCGGCAACATCGTCGCGATCGACCTGGCCCGGGACAGCTCGCTCGCCGCCGTGCTCACCGTCGACGCGGTCGTCCGCCTGGTCCACGACGGCGGCGCGGACACCGTGGACGACCGTGCCGGGCTGGTGCCGCCGTCGATCGATCCGGGCAACGCCGTGTGGTCGGTGCCGCAGTCCGAGCCGCAGGCCGTGCGGGTGCGGCTGCCGGACAGCGACGTCGTCGAGGTGGCGAACGCCTGGCCCGACGCCTCGGCGATCTCGCATCTGCGGGTCTCCCCGGACGGGTCGCGGGTGGCCGCGCTGGTCACCGTGGGGACGCAGCGCTGGACCGTCGTCTCCGCGATCGTGCGCGGGGAGGATAGCCGGACGATCGAGCTGGGACCCATGG
Source organism: Microbacterium sp. (assembly GCA_040392075.1). GTDB lineage: Bacteria > Actinomycetota > Actinomycetes > Actinomycetales > Microbacteriaceae > Microbacterium. The sequence continues at coordinate 4,385 of JBEBWQ010000022.1, read as the reverse complement.
AGCGGGTCGGCCGGCTGCCCGGGGCGGGCGGCGGCCTGGTGTGGTTCGGCGACGACGTGCTGGGCGTCCTCGCCCTCGACGGCGACCGCACGGTCCTCCTCCAGCAGATCGTGGGCGGACCCGCGGGGGAGCTGTCGGTGCCGGAGGACACCGTCTCGATCGCCGGGGCATCGTCGGTGTCCGGCGTGCGAGTGCTGGGACCGAGCGGCACGGTCTTCGTCTCGCGCGGCTCGACCTGGCAGGAGGAGTTCGCCGGCGCCCTCGTCCTCGCCACCCGCGCGGGCCAGTAGCCGGCCCGGCGGCCGCACGCCGGGCTCGCGCCGTCCGGGGCGACACGGCCGCTGCCCGCGGTGCCGCTCTGCGCTCTTCACCGGACCGTGCTCTCCCCGGGACCGCTCCGTCCACAGGCCTGCTCCTTTTCCACAGGGCCGTGCTCTCCACAGATCCTGGCGGAGCCGTGCGCGCGCCCGGTGATCCCGGTGAGGATCGATGCATGACCGCATCGGATCGGCTCCCGGCAGAGCCCGGCCATCGCTCTCCGCTTCTCGAGGTCCTGCAGCGCGCGGGCGGTGAGGCGCTGGCGCTCCTGCTCGCCTCCCGCTGCGCGGGGTGCGGGGCTCCGGGAGCCGTCACCGTCTGCGACCCGTGCCGGGAACGGCTGCGGCCGGACCTGCGGCGCCGTTCGACGCCGGAGGGGCTCCCCGTCTTCGCGGGCCTGCTCTTCGAGGGCGTGCCCGCGGCGACGATCCGGTCCCTCAAGGAGGCGGGGGCCACCTCTCTCGCCCGGGTGCTCGCCCCGGCCCTGCGCGCGGCGCTCGTGTGCGCGATCGACGAGACCGGATGCGAGGCCGGTGCCGTGCGGCCGAACAGCGCCCCTGCGCCGTGCGGCCCGGTCTCCCGACTCGTGCCGCGGCTCGTCCCGATCCCGACCTCGCGGGCCGCGTTCCGGCGACGCGGCTACCGGGTGCCGGACCTGCTGCTCCGGCGAGCGGGCGCGGCGACCGCTCCGCTGCTGGCCCCCGGCCGTCCGGTCGCCGACCAGCGCGGGCTGGGGCGGACCGCGCGGCGGCGCAACGTCCGTGGCAGCCTGCGCGTGAGCCGCGGCACCGGGGCGTTCGCGCGTCGGGGAGCGGGCGCGCGGGACGCCCCGGTCCTCCTCGTCGACGACGTCGTCACCACCGGGGCGACGCTCGACGAGGCCGCTCGCGTGCTGAGGGCCGCGGGATTCCGCGTGTGCGGGGGAGTCGCACTCGCCGCCACGCCGGCCCCGCGGGAGCAGGGAGCCGGCCCCGGGACGAGGGATGACGGGCGAGATCGCCGCCGGTGCGCGGCCCGTGCGGACACGCCCGGAGAGGCCCGTTCCGCGTTCAGCGGACGCCGGGAAAAAGACCAGTGACATCCCGAGCGCAGGACGTTACGGTGGGGGTCACAGGTCGATAACGGGCTCCCGGAACGGGGGGACCGAGAGATGGAGGCAATGATGGAAACGAGCATCGTCGGTGTCGGTGTGGGCATCACTGATCGCTTCCGGACGGTCGTCGAGGAGAAGACCGCTCGCATCGAGAACCTCGCCCCGCGCGCCCAACGCATCGAGGTGAAGGTCAGCCATCGCGCCTATCGGAACGGACGCATCCCCGAGGAGACGGTGGAGCTCACCCTCCTCGGCAAGGGACCGGTGGTCCGGGCGGAGGCCGTCGACGCCGACAAGTTCACCGCCCTGGACCTGGCCCTCGACAAGCTGATCGAGCAGCTGCGCCGGGCCAAGGACAAGCGCATCGACAGCCGCAACCACCCCCGCGGCGCCCACTTCGGCAAGGACTCCGGATCGCTGGAGGGGATCGACGTGCAGCCCGCGTCGATCGATGCGATCGACGCCGTCGCGACCGGATCGATCCCGACGGTCTCGGACGACGAGGACACGTACTCGCCCGTGGTCATCCGCACGAAGCAGTTCGACGCCGAGTGGATGACCGTCGAGGAGGCGGTGGACCGGATGGAGCTCGTCGGTCACGACTTCTTCCTGTTCGTGGACGTGACCACCGACCACCCGAGCGTCGTGTACCGCCGGAAGGGCTGGGACTACGGCGTCATCTCCCTGACCACGCAGGCCGCTCCCGACGCGGCGCTCGTCCCCTGAGCGGATCGCTCACGAACGCCCTCTGAGCATCGCAGGATGCGACCCCCGTCCCCGTTCAGGGCGCGGGGGTCGCATCCTGTCCGGAGGCGCTCGCGCGGAAGGACGACGGTCTCGCCGCGCCAGCGCTCAGTCGAAGATGCCGTCGAGGATCGAGCCGATCACCAGGCCCCCGAGCACGCCCTGGACCAGGCCGTTGCCGCCGCCGCCGCGGGGGGTGCCCCAGCCGCCGCCCCAGCCGTTCTGATCCGGCGGGCGGGAGGAGTCGATGTCGCGCTGGGCCAGCTGGAGCGCCTCCGTCGCCAGGTGGGCGACACGGCGCGAGGCGGCGAGGGCCTGCTCCCGCGTGTCCTCGGCGGGAAGCAGGGCCGGGATCTCGCTGCGCAGCCGCTCGGCCTCCGCCAGCCGGGTACGGGCGTCGGCCCCGATCCAGCCGCGGTGCCCGGCGATGAGACCGCGGGCCACGCCCAGTTGCCGGTCCGCGTCGTCGAGGGCGTGCTGCACGTGATCGAGGGAGGGGAGGGGGTTCTCGGCCCGGTGGCGCGCCAGTGCCACGGCCGCGTCGAGGGCGGTGTTCGCCTCCCGGAGGCTCGTGAGCTCGGCGAAGGGATCGTTCCGGCCGCCCGCCGGGGTGAGCGAGGACAGGGCCTGCTCCAGCGCCGACTGGGCCCCCGCCACCGCCGGGGTGCGCGGCGCGGTGCGCGCAGCGGCGAGATCGTTCCGGGAGTCGGCCACGACCTGCGCGAGGGTGGACTCGGCGCGCAGCGCCTCGATCTCGAAGTCGTCCACGGCGGCCAGGAGAGCACCCGCGCGGCGGATCGCCTCCGTCGCGGTCTCCAGCGCGAGGATCGCCTCCTCGTTCTGCCCCGCGGCGCGGCGGCGCTCGGTGACGTCGGCACCGTGCGTGGCGAAGGCCAGCAGCTGGGCGGCCTCATCGGCGCTGGCCGCCACCTGGTGCACTGCGCTCTCGGCGTAGCGCTGGGAGAGGCGCGCGATGGTGTCCCGCGCCTGCGGCAGCTGGGCCCGCAGGCGCTCCGCGTCCGCGCGGACCTGCGCGACCACCTCGGGGGCGCGGCGCACGCGGGCGACGTCCGCGGCGAGGGCCTGCGTCTTCTCGTCGAGGAGGCTCTCGGCCCACTCGCACAGCTGCGCGATGCGGGCGTTGCGGGTGCGCAGCTCCTCCGGCGTGTCCGGGATCTCGTCGTGGTTGAGCTGGTGCAGGCTGAACGCCTCGCGCAGGTGGATGCGCACCGAGTCGAGGGCGGCGCGCAGATCGCTCGTCAGGGACTCGCCGAGCTCGGCCTGGGCGAAGGCGAGCTCGTCGGCCGCGGTGCGGATGCGCTCGTCGGCGGCGACCAGCGCCTGCTCGGCGCGGCGCGCGAGGTCCGCGTCCTGCCCCTGCAGCGCCGTGTCGGCCGCGCGCCGGCGCTTGCCCCAGAATCCAGCCATGCGTCCATCGTAAGAGGTCGCGCCCGTGCGCGAGCCCGGAGCGGCTCCGCTGTGGGCGGACGCCGGACGCGTCGTCGGCTTCTCTCCCGGTCGGAGGCGTTCGTGCCGCCGTGCCCACAGCGCACGCCAAGCCCGGGGCCGATAGCATGGCGGAGCATGCCTGTGCTCCCTCCGGGGCGCTGCCCGCCCCGCGAGGCCGGGACGCACAGGGTCAACCGGCGACTAGGGCCGACCACCGATAGGGAGACTTCCGTGGCGAATCCTCTGGAGAAGCTGCTCCGCGCGGGCGAGGGGCGCATCCGTCGCCGCCTGACTCAGATCGTCAAGGCGGTGGGCGCCCTCGAGGAGGACTTCGCCAGGCTCTCCGACGAGGAGCTGCGGGGCGAGACGGCTGAGCTGCGGGCCCGCCACCAGAAGGGCGAGACGCTCGATCAGCTCCTTCCCGAGGCCTTCGCGGCCGTGCGCGAGGCGGGAAAGCGGACTCTGGGCATGCGCGCCTACGACGTGCAGATCATGGGCGGCGCCGCGCTCCACATGGGCAACATCGCCGAGATGAAGACCGGTGAGGGCAAGACCCTCGTCGCGACCTTCCCCGCCTATCTCAACGCCATCGCGGGCGAGGGCGTGCACGTCGTCACCGTCAACGACTTCCTGGCCGGCTACCAGGCCGAGCTCATGGGCCGCGTCTACCGGGCCCTCGGCATGACCACCGGCATCATCCTCTCCGGGCAGACCCCGGCGGTGCGCCGCGAGCAGTACGCCGCCGACATCACCTACGGCACGAACAACGAGTTCGGCTTCG
>JBEBWQ010000021.1:0-17294 GCA_040392075.1 Microbacterium sp. | reverse complement strand
CCGTGATTCCGGTCCTCGTCCCGGTACATGTCCTCGGCTCGGGCGACCGGAGCGCTGGCGGCGGTACGGCGGGCGCTCCGGTCGTGGCCGGGGCCGTGGGAGGACGGGCGGAGCCGATGTCGGAGCCCGCGCCTATCCTGGTTCCATGACCGATGTGCTTTCCGCAGGGCTCGCCCTGGACGAGTTCAGCCCCGAGATCCGCCCGCAGGACGACCTCTACCGGCACGTGAACGGAGCCTGGATCGACCGCACCGAGATCCCGGACGACAAGGCCCGATGGGGATCGTTCCACCTTCTGGCCGAGCAGGCCGAGAAGGACGTGCGCGCGATCATCGAGGAGTCGCAGTCCGCGGAGGAGGGGACCGAGGCGCGGAAGATCGGCGATCTCTTCGCGAGCTTCATGGACACCGGTCGCATCGCCGCGCTCGGGCTCGAGCCGCTCGCCGAACCCTTCGCGCGGATCGACGCGATCGACTCGGTGCCCTCCTTCCTGCGCACGCTCGGGGCCTTCGAGCGTGAGGGACTGGCGAGCCTCATCGGCCTGTTCGTCGAGCCCGACCCGGGCAGCCCGGAGCGCTACGTCCCCTTCCTCGTGCAGTCGGGCCTGTCGCTCCCCGACGAGAGCTACTACCACCTGGAGGCCTTCGAGGGCACGCGCACAGCCTTCCGGGCGCACCTGGAGCGCCTGCTCGCGCTCGCCGGGGTGGCGGAGCCGGCGGCCACCGCCGATCGGGTCTGGGCCCTGGAGACCGAGATCGCCGGGCACCACTGGGACAAGGTGCGCAGCCGCGACGCGGTCGCCACCTACAACCTGCGGACCTGGGCCGAGATCCAGGAGGTCGCGGGCTTCGACCTCGCCCCGTGGCGGGAGGGCACCGCGCCCGGGTACGAGGGCGCGTTCGCGGAGGCGGTGCTCTACCAGCCCGACTTCCTCGCCGGGCTCGGCACGCTGCTCGTCCCGGAGCGGCTCGATGACGCGAAGGCCTGGCTGCGCGCGCAGGTCGTCCATCACCTCGCGCCGTACCTCACCGATGAGATCGTGGCCGAGAACTTCTCCTTCTACGGCACCGAGCTGACCGGCGTGCCCACGCTGCGCGAGCGGTGGAAGCGCGGCGTCTCGGTGACCGAGGGAGCGCTCAGCGAGGCGATCGGCAAGGTCTACGTCCAGCGCCACTACCCGCCGGCGGCGAAGGCGGCGATGGACGACCTCGTCGCCCACCTCGTCGAGGCGTATCGGCAGAGCATCGCCGAGCTGGAGTGGATGGGTCCGGAGACGCGGGAGCGCGCGCTGGCCAAGCTCGCGGCGTTCACGCCGAAGGTCGGCCACCCCGAGGTGTGGCGCGACTACTCGGCGCTCGTGATCGACGCCGCGGACCTCGTGGGCAACGTGCGCCGGGCGAACGAGTTCGAGCACGACCGGAACCTGGCCAAGGTCGGCGAGCCGATCGACCGGAACGAGTGGCACATGCCGCCGCAGACGGTCAACGCCTACTACAACCCGCTGATGAACGAGATCGTCTTCCCAGCGGCCATCCTGCAGTACCCGTTCTTCGACGCCGAGCGCGACGCGGCGGCCAACTACGGCGGGATCGGCGCGGTGATCGGCCATGAGATCGGTCACGGGTTCGACGACCAGGGCAGCCGCTACGACGGCGACGGCCGGCTGAACGACTGGTGGACGGATGCCGATCGCACGGCCTTCGAGGAGCGCACCGCCTCGCTCATCTCTCAGTACGACGCCCTGGTGCCCGAGGGCCTGGCCGCCGAGCACCATGTGAACGGCGCCCTGACGATCGGCGAGAACATCGGTGACCTCGGGGGACTGGGCATCGCGCTCCAGGCCTACGAGATCTCGCTGGGCGGAGCCGAGGCGCCCGTGATCGACGGGCTGACCGGCGTGCAGCGCCTCCTGCTGAGCTGGGCGCAGGTGTGGCAGCAGAAGAGCCGCGATGCGGAGACCCTGCGCCTGCTCACGATCGACCCGCACTCGCCGGCCGAGTTCCGCTGCAATCAGATCGTGCGCAACATCGACGCCTTCTACGACGCCTTCCGCGTCGGCGAGGGCGACGGCCTCTGGCTCGCCCCGGAGCAGCGCGTCACCATCTGGTAGCCCGGCCCCGCACGGTCAGGCTGGCCGGCTCCTCCGGGTCGGGCGGCGCGTTCCGTTCGCCCGGCCCGTTCGATCGGGCGGTGCGGCCGGTCCGTCCCGCCCGTTCCGCTCGCGCGGCCGGTCCGCCGCCGCCCGATCAGCCGTGGTGCCGGTCCGCGCCCAGGGCGTCAGCGATGCCGCGGGCGGCGCGGTGCAGCTCCCGCAGGGCGGGTTCGATCGCGACCTCCCGTGGCAGCACCACGGAGAGCGCGGCGATCGCGCCTCCGCTCGCGTCGCGCACGGGGACCGCGAGCCCCGTGGCGACCTCCTCCATGTAGCCGGGGGCGATCGCATGCCCGAGGGCGCGGACCTCGGCCAGCTTGCGGCGCACCGCCGCGGAGTCGACCGGGGTCCTCGGGGTGAGGGGGCGCAGCGGCGTGGAGAGCAGGCGGTCCTGCAGGTCCGGCGGCCCGAACGCCAGCAGCACGAGGCCCGAGGAGGACGCGTGCAGGGGCATGCGGCCTGCGACCCGGGTGATGTTGGAGCCCGAGTCCGGGCTGCTCAGGCGCTCCAGCAGCAGGGCCTCGTCCTGCTCCAGGATGGCGAGGTGGGTGTGCTCGCGCACCCGCGCCTGGACCCGTTCCATGAAGGGGAGCGCGGCCTGACGCAGGCGCAGCGCGGACGAGGAGCGGGTGGCCAGCTCCCACAGCCGCATGCCCACGCGGATGCGGTGCTGCTCGTCGCGCTCCAGGATGCCGGAGGCGACCAGCTCGCCCACGAAGCGATGGGCGGTGGAGGAGGGCAGGCCCGCGCGCCGGCCGATCTCGGCGGCGGTCTGCGCCGTCCGGGTGGGCGTGAAGGTCTCCAGCACGCGCAGGAGGCGCGCGGTCACCGCGTCACCGGAGGGGGAGTTGGCCATGCTCGATCATTCCATGGATTCCCGTTCATCAGGAATCTTCGGGAACAAAGGGAGGAGAGACGGCAGGATGGCCTTCATCCCTCCCGGCGTCCCCTCGGGCCGCCTCGCTGATCGCGACGGGCCGATGGCTCCGGGGTCCCGGTGATCGGGTACCGGCGCACACCGGCGCGGAGCGCGGGGAGGGCGGAGAGTCGAAGGAGAGCCATGGCCGAACGCACCGCCGCCGCACCGGAGTCGCTGCTGGCATCGCCGGATCAGGTGTCGCAGTCCGTCATCACAGAGGAGATCCGCGCGCTGCACGCCGCGTCCGAGGAGCGCGAGGCCGCCGGGGAGGAGCTGCCCGCCACCCTCTACGACTTCGCCCCGTACCGTTCGAGCATCCTGCGTCACCCGACGAAGAGCCCGAAACAGGTCGACCCCGAGACGATCGAGCTGTTCTCGCCGGCCTACGGCCAGCGTGACGTCGCCGCCATCGAGTCGGACCTCACCCTGCAGCATGCGGGGGAGCCGCAGGGCGAGCGCATCACAGTGCGCGGACGGCTCCTGGACTCCTGGGGGCGGCCGCTGCGCAATCAGCTGGTCGAGATCTGGCAGGCCAACGCCGCCGGCCGCTACATCCACCAGCGTGACCAGCACCCGGCCCCGCTGGACCCGAACTTCACCGGCGCCGGCCGCGCGGTCACGGACGATGCCGGCGAGTACCTGTTCACCACGATCAAGCCGGGCCCGTACCCGTGGAAGAACCACGTGAACGCCTGGCGGCCCGCGCACATCCACTTCTCGGTGTTCGGCACGTCCTTCACCCAGCGGCTGGTGACGCAGATGTACTTCCCGGGCGACCCGCTGTTCGACCTCGATCCGATCTTCCACTCCATCCGTCGGGAGAGGGATCGGCAGAACCTGATCAGCCGATACGATCACGACGACACCGTGCCGGAGTGGTCGATGGGGTACCGTTTCGACATCGTGGTCGACGGGCCCGATGCCACCTGGACCGAGCAGGAGGAAAGATGAGCGTCCCCGCCAAGTCCCTCGCGCCCAGCGCCGGGCAGACCGTCGGCCCCTTCTTCGCCTACGGCACGGTGTTCCCGAGGATGAACGAGGTCGCGTTCCCGCACTCCCCGGGCGCCGTGGTGCTGCAGGGCCGGGTGCTCGACGGCGCCGGCGACCCGGTGCCGGACGCGATGGTGGAGATCTGGTCGGCAGACGAAGACGGCTCCGTCCCCCGCGCGCGCGGCACGCTCCGTCGCGACGGCCTCGCCTTCACCGGCTTCGGGCGCGCGTTCACCGATGACGAGGGCCGCTTCCAGTTCTGGACGCGCAATCCCGGCCCGCCGACAGGCTTAGGGGCCGGGGCGGGCGGCGCCGGGGCGCCGTTCATCGCGGCGATCGTCTACGCCCGGGGCCTGCCCGACAAGCTGCACACCCGCATCTACCTCCCGGACGATGAGGCGGCGATCGCCGCCGATCCCTTCCTCTCCGGGCTCACGGCCGAGGAACGGACGACGCTGATCGCGACGCGCACGGCGGACGGCCACCTGGAGCACGACATCCGGCTGCAGGGAGAACGGGAGACCGTGTTCCTTGTCTACTGACGGCGTGACGGACGACTCCTCGCCACCGGGGCGAGGGGAGGCGCAGCAGCGGGGGCGGGCCGACGGGTTCCGCGACCGAGGGGCGCCGGGCAGTGCGTCGCCGGTATCGGACCCTGCCGAAGGGGCCGGATCCGGTGACGCCTTCGACCAGGGCCTGCTCTCGCCCGTGACCGCCGGCGCCGATGCTGGGGCGAGCGATGCCGCCGTGCTCGCCGCGCTGGTGCGCGTGGAGGGCGCCCTCGTGCGCGCGTGGGCGGCGGTCGGCGCCGCGCCGGAGGAGCTGCGGCGCTGGGAGCCCGCGGGCGGGATCCGCATCGACGAGGTGGTCGCCGGCTCCGTCGCCGGCGGCAACCCGGTGATCCCGCTGGTGCCCCTGCTGAAGGCGCGGGCCGAGGAGCCGTCGCGCGCCTGGGTGCACCGGGGGGCGACCAGTCAGGACATCCTCGACTCCGCGCTGATGCTCGTCGCGCGAGAGGCCGGCCGCACCGTTCTCGTCTCCCTCGTCGGCGCGGAGGAGGCGCTCGCCGCCTTCGCCGCCGCGGAGCGCGACCGGGTGGCGGTCGCGCGCACCCTCACCCAGCACGCGGTGCCGACCACCGTCGGCCTCCGCGCCGCGGGATGGCTGCGCGGCATCGTGCGCGCCCGCGGCCGTCTGCAGGGGATCCTCGCCGAGCTGCCCGCCCAGCTGGCGGGCGCCGGGGGCACGCTCGCCTCGTTCGTCGAGGTCGGCGGAGCGAGGGCGGCCGGGGAGCTGGTGCCGGCCTTCGCCGCCGAGCTGGGGCTGGCCGTCCCGGACGGGCCGTGGCACACGGTCCGCTGGCCGGTCACCGAGCTCGGCGACGCCCTCGTCCAGGCGATCGACGCGGCCGGCGTCATCGCGACCGACATCGCCACGCTCAGCCGCACGGAGATCGCGGAGCTGTCGGAGGGGACCGGCGGCGGCTCCAGCGCGATGCCGCAGAAGCAGAACCCCGCCGGGAGCGTCCTGATTCGCTCGGCCGCGCTCCGCGCCCCCCACCTCGCGGCGACGCTGCACACCGCTGCCGCCTCGGCCTGCGACGAGCGCCCTGACGGCGCCTGGCACGCCGAATGGCCGGCACTGCGGGAGCTGCTGCGCCTCGCCCTGGGCGCCTCCGCCGCCCTGGTCCGTGCGGTCGCCGGGCTCCGGGTCGACGGGGCGGCGGTGGAGCGGAACCTCGCCCTCACCCACGGTCTGATCCTCGCCGAACGGCTCTCGCTGCGCCTGGGCCCGGTGCTCGGCGCCGCGACCGTGAAGGACCTGGTCGGCCGGGCCGCCGCGGGCGAGTCGCTGGCGGCGCTGCTCGCCGGGGCGGGCGTCGCCGCCGATGAGATCGCGGAGCTGCTCGACCCGGCCGCCTACACGGGGCTCGCCGGCGACCTGGTGGACAGCGCCCTGGAGGATCGTGCTGAGGAGCACGAGCGAGCGAAGGAGCAGGACCGATGACCCGATCCGCCGGAGACGGACTCACCGACGGCGAGCGCTGGGAGCAGGGCATGCGGGTGCGCCGCGCCGTGCTCTCCGATGCGCATGTGGACCGCTCTGTCGCGAACGCGACGGAGCTCACCGCCGACTGGCAGGACTTCATCACGCGCGTCGCCTGGGGAGATGTGTGGTCGCGGCCGGGCCTGGACCGCCGCTCCCGCTCGGTCGCGGTGCTCAGCTCCCTCATCGCGCACGGCCACCACGAGGAGCTGGCCATGCACCTCCGGGCGGCGCTGCGCAACGGCCTGACCGTCGCGGAGATCCGCGAGGTCATCCTCCAGTCCGCGATCTACTCCGGCGTGCCGGCGGCGAACACCGCCTTCCGCATCGCGAACGAGGTCCTGGGGGCCGACGGCGCGGCGGACTGAGACGGGGAGCCCCGGGCCGGCGCCGTCGTCCCCGGTTGCTCGCCGCTCCCTCGGCGCATCGTCGGCGGAGCCCGCGAGCCACGACTCGGTGCTGGTCCTCCGGACGGGCGCCGGCATCCCCGAACTCGCACTCCCTCACCGCACCGGCAGCGCCGGGCGCAGCGTGGGCCGGGCTACACGCCCGGCGGCAGCGCCGGGCGCTTCTCCTCGCTCGAACGGGTGGGGATGAACAGCGCGACGGCGAACGTGATGAGCGCGGCCGCGATGCCGAGGACGAAGGAGAGCTGGAAGCCCTCCGCCGTCGGCAGCTTCGTCCCCTCCCACTCGACGGCCGAGGAGGCGAGCACAGCCCCGATCACCGCGGCGGCCGAGGCCGTGCCCAGGGAGCGGAAGAGTGCGTTCAGCCCGTTCGAGGCGCCGGTCTCGTTCTGCGGCACCGAGCGCATGATGAGCATCGGCATCGCGGCGTAGCCGAATCCGATGCCGAACCCGATGAGCAGGTTCGCAACCAGGAGATGCCACACCTCGCTGTGCCAGATGAGCGTGTACCCGTACGCGATGACCAGGGAGACGGCGCCGGCCAGCAGCAGCACCTTGGGCCCGATGGTGCGGGCGATCCGCCCCGAGACGGGGGAGAGCAGCATCATCACCAGACCCGAGGGCATGATGATCATGCTGGCCGCCAGCAGCGACAGGCCGAAGCCGACACCCGTCTCGGCCGGCATCTCCAGCATCTGCGGATAGGAGACGTTGGAGGAGAACAGGGCGAAGCCCATCGCCACCGAGGCGATGTTGGTAAGCAGCACCGGCCGGCGGGCGGCCACGCGCAGGTCCAGGAGCGGCTCGGCGATCCGCAGCTGGTACCAGCCCCAGATCAGGAGCACGACGATGCCGCCGATGCCGACCCCGAGCGTCGCCGGGGACAGCCAGCCCCACTGGTCGCCGCGCGAGATGGCGAGCAGGATCCCCACCAGGCCCAGGGAGAGCCCGATCGCGCCGGCGTAGTCGAAGCGGCCGGCCGTGCGCAGTACGCTCACGGGCACGATCATCCAGACCAGGGCGAAGGTGACGACCCCGAACCCCGCCGACATCCAGAACAGCATGTGCCAGTCGGCGGTGGAGGCGATGAAGGCGCTCAGCGGCAGGCCGATCGCGCCGCCCATGCCCATCGTCGCGCTGATCAGCGCGATCGCGGAGTCCACCCGGTTCTCCGGCAGCACGTCGCGGAGGATCGAGATGCCGAGCGGGATCACCCCGGTCATGGCGCCCTGGAGCGCGCGGCCGATGATCACCCCGATGAGGCCGGGGGACAGGGCCGAGATCACCGATCCCGCGACCATGACCGCGAGGAGGGCGAGCACCATGCGGCGCTTGCCGTACATGTCGCCCAGCCGGCCCGCGATGGGGGTCATCACCGCGGAGGCGAGCAGCGTGGCGGTGACCACCCAGGCGGTGTCCTCACGATCGGCGTGCAGGAGCTCGGGCAGCCGCGCCTGGATCGGCACGACCAGGGTGAACAGGAAGGAGGAGCAGAGCCCGGAGATCGCCAGCACCGCGATGATCGCGCCGTGGGGCTGAGGTCTCGAGAGCCGGCGTCTGATCGCATCGTCCCGAGAACCCATCGCTCCAGGCTATCGGTGCGGGGAGCGCCGAGGGTCGGCCGACGGCGCTCTCGGGCCGGAGGGCCTGCGCCCGGTCCCGTCCGGATGCCGGCTAGTTGTGCAGGGCGTTGCGCTGCTCGAGGACGGTCAGCGCCTCCGCCCGCCCGGAGACGCCGAGCTTCCGGTACATCCGCTTGATCTGGGTGCGGAGGGTGTTGATCGACACGAAGCGCCGTTCGGCGATCTGCGCGTTGGACAGTCCGTGGCGCAGGAGCGCCACGATCTCCCGCTCGGTGGGGGAGAGCCTCGGGTCGCGGTACATCCGCAGCGGCCGATGGTCCGGGCGGCAGGCCTCGAGGGCGTCGGCGAGGTCCCCGGGCAGGAACGGGGTCCAGGAGAGGATCGTCGCAGCCGTGGGCGGGTCCACGAAGCGCATCCCGAAGCGGAGCAGGCGGGGCGAGGGGATGAGGCTCCAGGCCAGTTTCAGCCGTTCGATCGCGGCGTCCTCGTATCCGGTGCCGATCTGGGCCGCCACCCCGATCGTCCGTGAGATGGTGGCCAGCCGGGGCAGGGAGGTCTTCTCGGCGTGCTCGACGTGGACGAGCGCGGCATCGTGCTGTCCGTCGTTCAGGGCCACCAGCGCGGCGGCGGCGTGGGAGAACCAGTCACCGCGGGTCAGCTCGTCGCTCAGGGCGACCGCCCGCGCCCACTCGCCCAGCGACCCGTATGCCACGACCCCGGCGAAGCCGACGAAGGTGCTGGGGGTCCGGGGCGTCCATGCGTTCCGGCTGAGGTCCACGACGGAGCCCACGTCGAAGATGTGCAGGGGCGCACCGCTGAGGGTCTGCGCCAGAAGAAGGGTGGCGTCGAGCGCGGAACGGGTGATCGCGGGACCCATGTGCGCCGAGGCGGGGGCGAGGGCGGCCATCGCCCGCTCGTCCTCGCCCTCCTCCAGGAGGACCCAGGCGGCCGCATAGCTGGGCTCTGCGGAGCGCACCGTCCCCCACAGCGATCGCAGGCCGGCGAGATCCTGCTGCGTGTAGAGCCCGATCCGGTCGATCTGGGCCACGCGATCCAGGCGGTCCCCGAGCCGGTGCATGACGCGGGCGATCTCGAGGGCCTCCTCGTGCCGGTCCACCTGCAGGGCGGCCGAGTAGGCCAGGTAGAACTGACCGGAGAGGCGCTGCCCCGTTCCCGGCGTGCGGTCGGCGACGGCCGAGTGGACGCCGTCCTCGTCGGCGAGCAGCTCGGCGATGTGCGCGACGAACCGGATGGCGGTCGCGCGGTCGCCGCCGGCCGCGGCGGCGAAGGCGACCTGCGAGGAGCGCGTCAGCTGACCGATGAGGGAGGTGTCGGTCTCCCGCCGGAGCACGCGCAGGGCCACGCGCGCCTCGCGCACGGACCGGGGGTTGCGGCCCGCGCGCTGGGTGCGCAGCTCGGAGGCGAGGAGCATGAGACGCGGGTAGTGCTCCGCGAGGGAGGGGGCGAGGGTCACCAGCGACTCGGTGGTCGTCACGTCGGTGAACAGCAGGAATCGGCGGAACTCCGCATCGACGAGTCGTTCCGCGGCCGCGAACTCGTGCAGCATCAGCAGGTAGGGCAGCTGGCCGACGATGCGCCCGCTGTCGACCATCGACTGCAGCGAGGCCTCCAGCTCGCGGCGGCGCTCCTCGGGGGGAACCGTACGGGTGAACCACTCCCACACCGGCGGGGTCCAGGAGAAGAGGTCGCCGCCGGTCTCCTCGTCGACATGCGTCTCGCAGAACGGCAGCGCGCGCAGACGCTCGAGCTGCTGCGACATGTAATGGGTCCCGGGCTGGTCCGCGGTGATCATCGAGGGGGTGAAGCGGCGCATCCCCCGTCCGCGGATGAGGGCCTGCATCAACGAGGAGCGCTCTATCCCGGCCCAGCGAGGATGGTCGAGCAGGTACTCGAGCACCGAGCCGTCCGGCGGAGGGTCGACGGTCGCCCACGGCTGCTCCCGCTGCCGGGAGATCACGCGGGTGATGCACCGCCGGACGAGGTCGGGGCAGCCGCTCATGCTCGTGGCCAGGACGAACCGGGTGTCGATCGGGGCGTGCAGGCAGAACCGCTCGAGGATCTCCTGCAGCTCGTGGTCGTTGAACCGCAGATGCCGTTCGTCGAACACCCGGGTGGCCAGCACCGCCCCCAGCTGCGGCGGGGGATGGTCGATGGCGGACACCACGATGCGGGCCCGGGGGTTGCGGTGGGCGAACGTCGAGATGGCATCCCACAGCGGATCGTCGACGGCGTCGATGACGTCGTCGACGAGCAGCAGGTCCGCCACCGGCGACGCCGGAGCCCGGAAGCAGACCTCCGCCTCGTGACGGTCCCGGATCCACCGGACGGCTCCGCCCGAGCCCCGTGCCCACCACGCGCTCGCGCACTGGCGCATCCACTCGGACCGGCCCCACCCGGGCAGCGCGGCGAGGACCGTCACCGAAGCCATGTGCGACCAGTAGTCGTCGAAGTCGGTGCGCCGGATGGGCGCCCACTCGACCTGGTCGTTCGCCCGGCGAGGCACTGATGTCGCGTCTCGATCCATGGTGTTCCCGGTCTCCCCACCTGCCCGCTCCTCCTCAGGGTAGGCGGGGTTCCGCGGGCCGTCCAGCAGTGGGCGAGGGGTGACACCGGACGGTGATCTTCCGTTCCGGGATCGGCGCCGGCGGAGGCGTCGTCCGACCGCGGGGAGACGTCCGGATCCGCGGCCGGGCACCCGCGGCCGAGGGCTCGGGATCCGCGGGAAATCGCGGTTCTCCGGTGGCGGGGGGGGCCCGCCCCCCCCGGGGCGGGCGCGCGGGGGCCCCCCGGGCCGCCGGGCGGGGGGGCCCGGCGCCCCGGTTCGGGCGAACTGTTACGTTCGGCCTAGCCGGCGCACCGATGCGCTGCGCAGCGGACTCGGGATCGGTGGCCGAAGGCCGCACACATCACCACGCTTCAAGGGAGCCAGACATGTCTCACAGCATGAGGAACGGCGGAAGGCGCGCACGGTGGACGGCCGCGGCAGCGGCCGGACTGCTGACGGTCGCGGTCGCGGGCTGCTCGGCGGGGGCGGCGCCGACCGAGGAGGGGATCACGCTGCAGGTCTTCGGGCCGAACAGCACGCAGATCCTCGCGGGTGACGCACCCCCGGAGGTCCAGCAGAGGATCGAGCAGGAGGTCATCGACGGCTTCCTGGCGGAGCACCCCGAGGTCGCCGGCGTCGTGTGGGACGCCGAGGGCGAACGCGGCAACAGCACGCAGCGTCTGATCACGGCGCAGCTAGCCGAGCAGCAGATGGACATCATCGCGTGCGACGCGAACGGGACCAACAGCAGCTACGCGCGCAACGGCGCGCTGCGCCCCTGGCCGCAGGAGTTCGTCGACTCCATCGAGGATCGGGTGCTGCCGGCCGCACTGGCCGACTACACGATCGGCGGCGACGTGTTCGGCATCCCGACATCGCCGGTGTCCATCCTCACGATGTACTACAACATCGACCTCTTCGAGAGCCTCGGCCTCGAGCCCCCCGCCACCTATGAGGACCTGCAGAGGATCGCACCGCAGCTGAAGGGGGCGGGTGCCGAGCCGCTTGTGCACGAGGGCGCCTCGCCGGCGCTCTGGGCCATCTGGTACATGGCGGCCCTCGCCGAGACGCAGGAGGACCCCGCCGAGAAGGCGTACGAGAACGTCGCGGGCACGGCGAAGTTCACCGACCCGTCGGACGTGGAGGCCTTCGCGGTCATCCAGCGCTGGACCGCCGACGGGATGATGGCCCCGGGCTCGCTGGGCCTGGACCGTTCGGGGATGATCGGCGAGTTCGCCGCGGGCCGGGCGGCGATGCTGTTCCACGGGAGCTTCATCAGCCCGACGATCGCCGCCGCGGTCACCGACTTCGAGTGGGGGGTCACCCCCTTCCCCGTCGCGGCCGGAGCCGGCTTCGGGCCCCGGTACGGCAGCGGCCCGGACCGGGGGATGTGCCTGGCGGCGACCATCGACGAGTCGCGGCTCCCCGCGGCGCAGGCCTTCGTCGAGTACCTCCTCCGGGAGGATGTCGCCAACCTGTACCTGGAGGCGTACTCGCCGATCAAGTCGTCCGTCCTCGGCGTGACCGAGATCGACACCCCGTGGGCCCAGGACCTGCGGGCGGACAACTACCCGAAGGCCTTCAAGTACCTGGACTGGATCTGGCCCTCCGAGGTGACCGCGGCCATCAACGCCGCGATGCAGGGCATCGCCACCGGCGAGCTGGATCCGCAGGGCGCCGCGGCACGGGTGCAGGAGGCCTTCGACAAGGCCGTGGCCGACGGCTCGTGGAGCATCGGTTGACCGTTCACCGGGAGGACGTCGTGCGGGGCCCGGTGCGGCCGGGTCCCGCACGACGTCCGCGGAGCCGTCACCGGATCCTCCGGGGACTCACCGGCTGGGGGTTCTCGCTCCCCGCATTCGGGCTCATGGCCGTCTTCGTCGGGGCGCCGGTCGTGTACGGGGCGTGGCTCAGCCTGCACTCCTGGTCGGGGTTCAACACCCCGGTCTTCGTCGGGGTCCAGAACTTCGTCGGGCTCTTCGCCCAGGACCCCCTCTTCGTCCGCGCGATGGGCAACAGCCTGGCGTACTCCGCCATCGCCGTGATCGGCCGCAACGTCCTCGGGCTGGCCTTCGCGCTCCTCCTGATCAGGCTGGGGCGGCGTTCCCAGGTCGCCGCACGGGTCGCGGTCTTCCTTCCGGCGACGATGTCGCTCGTGGCTGTCGGCGCCCTGTGGGTGTGGATGTACAACCCGTCGTCCGGCTTCATCAACAGTCTGCTCGGCGCCCTCGGCCTGGACGCCCTGCAGCGGACGTGGCTGGGAGATCCGTCGACGGCGCTGGTCGCGGTCGCCCTCGTGGACGTCTGGTGGTGGGTCGGGTTCCATGCGCTCCTCTACTACGTGGGGCTCCAGAGCCTGCCGGGCGACGTCCTGGAGGCGGCCCGGGTGGACGGCGCCGGACCTTTCTCCACGCTCTTCCGCATCACGCTGCCGCTGCTGAGCCCGGTCATCCTGGTGAACCTGATCCTGTCGCTGTCGGGCACCTTCGTGCGCAACTTCGACACCGTCTACGTGATGACCCAGGGCGGCCCGAACCATGCCACCGAGGTCGTGCTCACGCACATGGTCACCCAGGCATTCGGCTTCGGGAAGCTCGGCTACGCGACGGCGATCGGGCTCGTGCTGTTCGTCACGATGATCCTCGCCCTGTTCCTCGTGACGCGTCTGATGAGGCGGTGGACCGATGACGTATCGTACTGAGACCCAGGCGCTCCTGAACGTCGACCACCACGTCGCGCGGCGTCGCCCGGTCGGCCGCGGGCGCGTCCGGAGGGTCGCGCTGCCGGGCCTGGCCTACTTCGCCGCCGCCCTGATCGCGGCCCAGGCGATCTTCCCGATCGGCTGGATGGTCACCAACTCCCTCAAGGCGGACGGCGAGATCTACCGCAACCCCTGGGGGCTGCCCGCGGAGGCGCTGTGGAGCAACTACGCCGCCGCATGGCAGACCGCCGATGTCGCGAACCGGATCGGGAACAGCGTCTACGTCACCGGTCTCGCCCTCCTCATCCTCGTGGTGTGCGCGGTGCCGGCCGCCTACGCCCTCGAGCGGCTGAGGTTCCCGGGCGGGGGACTGGTCTACGGGCTCGCCGTCATGTCGATCGCGATCCCGCCCGCCGTCATGGGCATCCCGCTCTTCGTCGTGGCGCGGTCCCTCGGCCTGGTCAACAACCTCACCGGCCTCGCCATCGTCTACGCGGCGACCTCCCTCCCCCTGGCCATCGTGGTGCTGCGCAGCTTCGTCCGCAGCGTGCCGCCGGAGCTCGAGGAGGCCGCGCGGGTGGACGGCGCCGGCACGACGAAGACCTTCCTGCGCATCATCGTCCCGCTCATCCGGCCGGGTGTCGCCTTCGTCCTCATCATCTCGTTCCTGGACATCTGGAACGAGTTCTTCCTGGCGCTGCTGTTCCTGCGCTCGCCGGAGCTGCGCACGATCCCCCTGGGGCTCGCGCAGTTCTTCCAGTCGGAGGCGACGCAGTGGCCGCTGTACTTCGCGGCGCAGACGATCGTCACCATCCCCGTCCTCATCGCATTCGTGCTCTTGCAGCGGCAGTTCGTCGCCGGACTCGCCTCCGGCGCGCTCAAGGGCTGAACCCAGGTCACCGGGTCGTCACCCGGACAAAGGAAAGGAACACTCCATGGATCTCACAGGCAAAGTCGCGGTCGTCACCGGCGCGAGCAGCGGGATGGGCCGGGCGATCGCCCGGGCCCTGGGCCACGCCGGCGCGACGGTCTTCCTGGTCGGACTCTCCGAGGAGACGGAGCGGCTCGCGGAGCGGTTCGAGGCGAAGGGCCTGAAGGGGCGGGGGCGCCGGGCGGACGTCGCCGACTACGCGGCGCTGACGGCCGTGTACGACGAGGCCGCCGCCGTCCACGGCACGATCGACTTCGCGATCCACGCGGCGGGCGTCGTCTACCCGGGCAGCATCGCCGGAGCCGATCCCGACGAGCTCAAGACGACGATCGACACCAACCTCCTCGGGGTGATGTACGGGTCGCAGCTGGCCCTGAACCGCATGGAGGACGGCGGGTACATCATCAACATCTCCTCCGTCTCCGGCCGTGCGCCGTCGAAGGTCGCGGCCTACTGCGCGAGCAAGTTCGGCGTCACCGGGTTCACCGAGTGCCTGCGCATCGAGGCGGCCCCGCGGAACATCCGGGTGAGCTGCGTGGAGCCGGGGATGGTGCACTCGGAGTTCAACCGGCACATGCCGGAGGAGTTCCAGCAGCAGCGGCGGGAGAGCGACTCGCTGGATGCCGAGCACATCGCCGACATCGTCCTCGCGATGATCGGGCTGCCGCCCAACGTCACCGTCGGCGAGCTCGTGGTGCGTCCCACCAGCCAGCTCGCCTGAGTCCCGGCGCATGTCTCGGCGGTACGTGCTGGACGTCGACACCGGCATCGACGACGCGCTGGCGATCCTGGTCGCCCTCGGGTCGGGCGTCGAGGTCGCGGCGATCGGCGTCTGCGGGGCGAACACCGCCCTGGAGCAGTGCGTGACGAACACGCTCCGCGTCCTCCGGGTGGCGGGGGCCGGGCGCGTTCCGGTCGGCGCCGGGGCGCGGTCGTCGCGGAGCGGAAGGCCCTTCTCCGGGGGGACGCACGTCCAGGGCGCCGACGCCTTCGGGGGCGTCTCCGCGGAGTGGGACGCCCCCGACCCGTCCGCCGCGCTCGCCGCGGACGCCGCGGAGGTGATGGCGGCGGGGATCGAGGCGGGCGCGACCACGCTCGTCGCGACCGCCCCGCTGACGAACGTCGCGGAGCTGCAGGAGCGGTTCCCCGCGCAGTACGCGCGACTGGACCGCATCGTCTGGATGGGCGGGACGGTGCGCTCTCCGGGCAACGTCTCCGCCGTCGCCGAGGCGAACTGCGGGAACGACCCGGAGGCCGCGAACGCGGTGCTCGGGGGGAGCGTGCCGGTGACGGTCGTGCCGCTGGACGTCACCACGACGGTCCTGCTCACCGAGCAGCGCCGGCGGCAGTGGGCGCGGCGGGGTCCGGCCGCCCGATTCGCGGCGGCGGTGACGGAGCGCTACATCGCCTCCTACCTGCAGCGCGGCGGCGAGGGGTGCTTCCTGCACGATCCGCTCGCGATGGTGGTCGCCGTCGCCCCGGACGCGGTGCGCGAACGCGGGCGGTATCCGGCCGCCGTCGAGACGGCGGGGGCGCACGCGCGCGGTCAGCTGATCGTCGACCGGCGCCGGGTGCTCCGCGAGGAGAGCGCCTGGCCGATGGCCGAGGTGGTCGAGAGGGTGGACGCGGCGGCGGTCCTCCGGCGGATCGAGTCCGCCCTCGCCCGCCTGGACGACACCCCGGACGCAGGGCCGGGAACGAGCAGAGCATAGGAACGAACGGGTCCGGGGCCGGACGCACCGCCGTCCCGTCCCGGACCCGATGAGGAGAGGAGTCATCAGATGACCCGCACATGGAGCACCCGGGTGGACGACAGCGTCGCGCTCGTCGTCGGCGGGGGGACCGGCATCGGCCGCGAGATCGCCCGCGCCCTCTCGGCGAACGGCGCGATCACGGTGATCGGCGGACGCTCGGAGGAGAACGGCGTCGCGGCAGCGCGCGAGGTCGGCGGGCACTACGTCCGGCTCGACATCGCCGCCACCGAATCGGTGGACGCGGCGGTCGCCGAGGTCGCCTCCGCCCACGGACCGATCGACATCCTGGTCAACGCGGCCTCGGGCAAGCTGGGCGGCCCCTTCGAGAACATCGCGGACGAGGAGTGGGAGGACCTGCTGGACTCCTCGCTCACCGGCGCCCTCCGCCTGCTCCGCGCCGTCGGGGGCAGGATGGTCCAGCGCCGGTCCGGATCGATCGTCTCGGTCGCCTCGGTCTCCGCCCACGTCGTCGGCTCCCCGCAGAAGAGCGCCGCGTACAACGCGGCCAAGGCCGGCATCGTCAGCCTCAGCCGCTCCCTCGCGATCGAGTGGGCGCCCTCCGGCGTCCGGGTCAACACCATCTCCCCCGGCTACACGGCCACCGCGATGACGGCGGGGAGCCGCGCCCGGCCGGAGGTCGTCGAGGCCTGGACCTCGCGCATCCCCCTCGGACGCATCGCGGAGCCGGTGGAGATGGCCGGGGCGGCGCTGTTCCTCGCCTCCCCCGCGGCGTCGTACGTGACCGGTCAGGACATCATCGTCGACGGGGGACTGTCCGCCTGGTGACCCCGTCGCGCTGCACGGTCGCGCCCCGGTCGCGGCCGGTGAGGCGATCCGGGCGGGAGGCCCCCCGGATAGGATGGGGGAGCGGCGCTCGCCGCCCTCCCGCTACCTGCGACCATTGGAGCCACCGTGGCCGAACCCTCCCGTCTCGACAAGGTCATCGCCCTCGCGAAGCACCGCGGATTCGTCTTCCAGGCGGGTGAGATCTACGGCGGGTCCCGGTCGGCCTGGGACTACGGCCCCCTCGGCACGGAGCTGAAGGAGAACATCCGCCGCCAGTGGTGGCAGGCCTTCGTGCGCGGCCGGGGCGACATGGTGGGCCTGGACTCGTCGATCATCCTCCCCAAGCGCGTCTGGGAGGCCTCGGGCCACGTGGCCACCTTCACCGACCCGCTGGTGGAGTGCCTGAGCTGCCACAAGCGCTTCCGCGCCGACAACCTCGTCGAGGACTTCGAGGCGCGC
>JBEBWQ010000020.1:0-17596 GCA_040392075.1 Microbacterium sp. | reverse complement strand
GCTCCCGGACCGGCGATGTGCGCTCCACGCTCGTCGCCGGGGCGACCGAGGCGCCCTCGGCCACGAGCTGGGGGTGGTTGCGGGAGAGGCTGAAGACGCCCCAGACGGCGATCGCGCCGAACGCGGCGAAGGCGATGAACACCCCCGGCGGGGCGGTCGCGGCCTCCCGGAGGACGGCCAGGCCGATGACCACGGCGATCAGCGGATCCACCACGGTGAGCCCCGCGATCACGAGGTCGGGCGGGCCCGAGGCGTAGGCGCTCTGGACGTAGTACGCGCCGACGGCCGCGGCGGCGATCAGGGCGATCACGCAGATGACGGTGATCCACTCGAAGTTGCTCTCCTGCACCCGCCGGATGACGACCTTCGCCAGCGTGGCGACGAAACCGTACAGGATGCCCGCGCCGATGATGTAGAACAGCGCCCGCATCCGGTGACGCAGGATCAGCCAGGCGGCGCTCTGCAGGATCATCACGACGAGCAGGATCGCGAGGATCACCAGCAGCTGCCGGTCGGTCGCCTCGCTCTCGACCGCGTACAGGGCGGCGACGAAGACGAACAGGAAGATGCCGCCGACGCAGGCGACGATCGAGACCACCGACTTGCGGGTGGGCGTGACCCCGCTCACCCGGGCGTTGAGCAGCGTGGTCAGCACCAGGGCGATCGCACCCAGGGGCTGCACGACGATGAGGGGCGCGACGGCGAGCGCGCCGAGCTGGCAGACGATCGCGAGCCCCAGCATGATCGTGCCGATGATCCACGACGGCCGGGTCAGCAGCGACAGGAGGAGCTTGAGGCTGAGCCCGGACGCCCCGGTCTCGCCGCTGATCCGCTCGACCTTGGCGACGCCGCGGTGCTGGTACTGCGCGCCGAGGGACATGAACACCGCGCCGGCGAGGGCCAGCGGGATGCCCATGAGGAGTCCGGGGTTCTGGAAAGCGCCGACGAGCTGTTCGCCCACGTCGCCCACATCCACTGCCCGCCACTGCCCCTGCACCCTCTGACTTTACTGAAATGCCGGTGCAATAGGGTTGAAGACGTGGCCGTTCTCCCCATCCGCATCATGGGCGACCCGGTGCTGCACGCACCGGCAGCACCCGTCGCCGACATCACCGACGAGATCCGCACCCTCGTCGCCGACATGTACGAGACGATGGACACCGCTCCGGGTGTGGGGCTGGCCGCCCCCCAGGTCGGGGTGGGCCTGCGCATCTTCACCTACTCCTACGTCGATGACGACGACCAGCCCTGGCGCGGCGTGATCGTCAACCCGGAGCTGTGGATGCATCCGCTCGAGCCCGGCGACCCCGACCCCGAGGAGGAGTCCGAAGGCTGCCTGTCGTTCCCCGGCGAGCGCTTCCCGCTGCGTCGCTCCGACCGGGTGCGGGTGACCGGCGTCGATCTCGACGGCGCCCCGGTGACGATCGAGGTGGACGGCTGGCGCGCGCGCATCATGCAGCACGAGTTCGACCACCTCGACGGCGTGCTCTACGTCGACCGGCTCGGCGGGGACGACGAGAGGACGGCGCTGAAGATCGCGAAGAAGCGCGGCTGGAACCGGCCCGGTCAGAGCTGGACCCCGGGCATCGACGGCTACGAGAGCTGACGGACGGTCGCGGTGGTCGAGCCGGAGGATGCGGTCGGGCCCTCGGCGCCGGAGGCGGCGGAGGAGCCGCTGAGGATGGATGCCGAGGCCTTCGAGGCGCTCGTGGTCTCCGAACTGGACCTCCTGCCGGACGAGATGGTGGACGGCCTGGACAACGTCGTCTTCGTGGTGGAGGACCGCCCGGAGGACGGCTCCCTCGACCTGCTCGGCCTCTACGACGGACTGGCCCTGACCGAGCGCGGCCACTATGGCATGGGCGAGCTCCCCGACCGGATCATCGTCTACCGCGAGCCGCACCTGGCCCGCTGCGCCACCGAGGAGGAGCTGCGCGACGAGGTGCACGTCACCCTCGTGCATGAGATCGCGCACTTCTTCGGCATCGACGACGATCAGCTGCACGAGCTGGGGTGGGCATGAGCACGGCCGTCCCGGACACCGACCACGAGCTGGACGTGGACCTCTCCGCCGCGCCGCTGGTGCCGTGGGAGACCGTCGTGTGGAACGATCCGGTGAACCTCATGAGCTACGTGGTGCGGGTGTTCCGCACCTATTTCGGCTACCCGCTCGAGCGGGCCACGCAGCTCATGCTCGCCGTGCACCACGACGGTCACGCGGTGGTCGCCACCGGCCCCCGGGAGACCATGGAGGCGCACGCGCAGGCCCTGCACGACTACGGCCTCTGGGCGACCGTCCGGAAGGCCTCCCCGTGAGCGACCGCGCCGTGCGCCTCCCCCTCTCCCGCATCGAGGGGGCGCACCTTGCCGGCCTCGTCGACGAGTTCCGCGAGCTCCTGGCCGGGGCCGCCTCCGCACGTGCCGATCGGGGTGCCGCGGCCGAGGACGACCCGGCGCTCGCGCGGCTGGCTCCGGACGCCTACCCGGACGACCCGGACGCCTCGGCCGAGTTCGCCGCGCACACCCGCGCACCGCTGTGGGACCGGCGCGCGCAGGACGCCCGCACGATGCGGGCGGGCCTGGAGTCCTTCGCCGCCGACCTCGCGGCCCTCCGCACCGGCGCCCTGGACGAGAGGGCGGCGACGGCCCCGCGCGATGTCGTCATCGCGATGGACGAGGTGGACGCGTGGCTGCGCACCCTCACGGCCCTCCGGCTGGTGATCGCCTCGCGCCTGGGCATCGATACCGAGGACGACCACGACCCGGACGATCCGCGCTTCGGCGTCTACGACTGGCTCGGCTACCGGCTCGACGGCCTCATCGAGGCCGCGGACGACGCCTGACCCGCCCACGCCCTCCCGCGCACCCGCGCCTCCGCCCGCGCCCCCCCCCACACCGGGGCGCCGTTCCGTTCTTCTGCCCTCCCGGCCCCCCTACCCCCCAAACCCCCCCCCCGGGAAGGGAGGGCGCCCCGCAAGACGGAGGCAGTGGGTGTGGGGGTGTCGGACGTCGCCGTTAGGCTGGCGCGCGTGAGAGAGACACTGTCGGCGGCGGAGGCGCGGCGCGTGGCACTGGCCGCGCAGGGATTCGCGGCGCCCCGGCCCGCGGCGGCCGGGGCGCGCCAGCTGAACCTGGCCATGGCGCGCATGGGCGTGCTACAGATCGACTCGGTGAACGTCTTCGCGCGCTCGCACTACATGCCGCTGTTCTCCCGGCTGGGCGCATACGACACGGCGGCGCTGGACCGTCTCCTGTTCGCCCGGCGACCGCGCTATGTCGAGTCGTGGGCGCACGTCGCGGCGTTCATCCCGATGGCCGACTGGGCGCTGTTCCAGTTCCGCCGCGACGACCTCCTCGCCCGCTACGGCTCGGGTGAGTGGATGCGCGCGCACGCCGACACCGTCGCGTGGGTGCGCGCCGAGCTCGCCGCGCGCGGGCCGCTGCGGCCCGCGGAGATCGACCGCGACGCCCAGAGGTCGCGGCGCGGGCCGCGGCGGGCCTGGGACCGGGTCAAGGAGAACCAGGAGCGGCGGTTCCTGTTCGGCGAGGTGGCGATCGCCGGGCGGCGCGGCTTCGAGCGGCGGTACGCCCTGGCGGAGCACGTCATCCCCGCCGAGGTGCGGGCGAACCCGGTGCCCCGCGAGGAGGCCATCCGCGAGCTGGTGTGCCGCGCCGCGCGCGCGTACGGCGTGGCCACCGCCTCCGACCTCGCCGACTACTGGCGCATCAAGGACCGGCCCGGCGTGTAGGCCGCGATCGCCGACCTCGTCGACGCCGGGGAGCTCGTGCCCGTGACCGTGCAGGGGTGGACGAGCGCGGGCCGGCCGGCGAGGGCGTGGCTGCACCGCGACGTGCGCGTCCCGCGACGCGTCGACGCGGACGCGCTCCTGACCCCCTTCGACCCGATGGTCTGGTTCCGCGACCGCGCGGCGCGCCTGTTCGACTTCGACTACCGCATCGAGATCTACACACCGGCGGAGAAACGGCGCTTCGGCTACTACTCGCTGCCGGTGCTCGTCGGCGACGACGTCGTGGGCCGCGTCGATCTCAAGGCCGACCGGGCGGGCGGGCGTCTGCTCGTGCAGTCGGCGTGGTGGGAGCACGCGCACCCGGCGGATGCGGCCGAGCGACTCGCGGCGCTCGTGACCGGGGCCGCCGCGTGGCAGGGCCTGGACGCGGTGTCGGTGTCGCGCTGGGGCAGCGCGGCCGACGACCTCGCCCGGGCGCTGCCGCACGTCCGGCGGCACGAGGCGCGAGCGGGGGCCGCGGCGGAGTGACGGACGGCGCCCGTCAGACCGCCAGGGCCGTGGCATCCCGGGCGTCCGTCAGCCCGCAGGGAGGGTGAGGCGCACCACGAGACCGCCGCCCGGGCGGGGCGCGACCGAGAGGGTCCCGCCGAGGGAGCGGGCGACGGTGTCGGCCAGGGTGAGCCCGAGGCCCGTGCCC
Source organism: Microbacterium sp. (assembly GCA_040392075.1). Taxonomy (GTDB): domain Bacteria; phylum Actinomycetota; class Actinomycetes; order Actinomycetales; family Microbacteriaceae; genus Microbacterium. Next base: position 13,150 of record JBEBWQ010000020.1, on the reverse strand, counting down.
GGGCCGGTCAGGCGCGTCTGATCTCCGCGATGGAAGGGCTCGGTCAGCCGCGCGGCCTCGTCCGGGGTGAGCACGCGGCCGTCGTTCTCGATCCTGACGGCCACATCCCCTCCCTCGCGGAGGAGGATCGCGCGCACCTCCCCGCCGTCGCAGTTGTGGCGGATCGCGTTCTCGATCAGGTTGCCCACCGCGATGCCGGCCAGGGTCGGATCCACCGCCGCGAGCACAGGACCGATCGCGAGCGCAGGACCGATCGCAGGCGCAGGCCCCGCCGCCGGGAGGGACTCGGCTGCCAGCAGGGGTCCGGCCGCGCGCACGGAGCCGGCCGCGATCGCGGGGCCGCTCTGCCGATCGAGATCAGCGGAGAGCCCCGGCTCCCCGGCGTGCTCCTCCGCTCCCCGCCCCGGGACGATCCGGATGCGGAGCCCGCGCGCCTCCACCTCGGCGGTGTGCTCGTCCAGCGCATCACGCACGAGCCCCGCCAGATCGGCCGTCGCCTCCTCGGCCGTCGCTGCGGCATGGCCGGTGCGGGCGAGGGTGAGCAGGGCCGCGATCAGCCGTTCGCTGCGCCGGTTGGCCGCCAGCGCCCGGCACACCTCCGGCTCGACGTCGGCGGGGAACCGCCCCTGTTCCAGCGGGATCTCCAGCGCCGCACGGGTGGTGGTGAGCGGCGTGCGCAGCTCGTGCGAGGCGGCCGCGACGAACCGCTCCTGCCGGGTGAAGGCCTCCTCCAGGCGGTCGAGCATCACGTCGATGGTGTCGCCGAGCTCCTTGACCTCGTCGGCGGGCCCCGGCAGGGCGAGCCGGCGGTGCAGGTCGTCCCGGGTGATCTCCCGCGTGGCCCGCGTGATGCGCGCGATCCGGTCGAGCGAGCGCGTCGACAGCCACCGGGCGGCGACCACGGCGAGGGCCGCGAAGACGGCGAGCACGACGAGCGACCATACCAGGAGGCCCGAGAGCACCTCCTGGGAGAGGTGGGAGGTCTGCGCGACGAGGACGGAGCTGACCGAGCCGCCTCCGGAGAAGCCGATCTCGCCGCCCAGGTCCGAGACCTCGGCGCAGAGCACGGCGATGTCGACCGCGCTCGGGAACGCGCCGCCGCCCGCCCGGCCCATCCACGCGTCGTCTGCGCAGCCGGTGCTGATCGTGCCGATGCCCGTCGCGAAGAGCCGCTGCACCAGCAGGTACTGGACCGTGAGCAGGACGAGTCCGCCGAGGATGAACACCCCGGCGATCAATGCGGTGAGCCGCGCTCGGAAACCCCAGCGCCGGCCGTGCGGCCCGTCGGCGGCATCTTCGCTCATGACGCCTCCTTCATCCGGTAGCCGAGGCCGGGCGCGCTGTCGATCGGATCGGGATGGCCGAGCTTGCGGCGCAGGGTGTGCACGGTGGCCTTGACCACGCCGCGCCCGCGGTCCTCCCCGTGCTCCCAGACCTCGTCGAGCAGGTCATCCACGGCGACCCAGCCGCCGTCGGCGGCGAGCAGGCTCTCCAGCACTCCGTACTCCTTTCGGGTGAGCGGCAGGGGGCGGCCGTCCCGCTCGACGATCCTCCGGACCGTGTCGAGCCGCACTCCCGCCGCCTCCCGCACCGTCTCCGCGCCGCCGGCTGCCCGGCGCGCCAGCGCACGCAGGCGGGCGAGCAGCTCGACGTACGCGAAGGGCTTGGGCAGGTAGTCGTCGGCACCGAGGTCGAGGCCCGTGACCCGGTCGTCCAGGGTGCCGGCGGCGGTCAGCATGAGGATGCGCACCGGGTGGCCCTGTGCGCGGAGCATGCGGCAGACCGCATCGCCGGAGATCACCGGGAGATCGCGGTCCAGGATCATCAGCTCCGCGGTCGCGGCCGCGAGCGCTGCGAGGGCCGCGGCGCCGTCGCACGCCACCTCGACGGCGTAGCCCTCACGACGCAGCCCGTCCGCGAGGGAGTGGGCGAGGTCGGCCTCGTCCTCGACCAGCAGCACGCGCATCCGCTCCACCTCCTCAGCATCCAGCATGCCGGGCTCCGGTCAAGTCCCGGTCAGGTCGCTCCAGACCCCCTCCGGACCGGGCGGCGCAGAGACTGGCTCCGAACCCGCCCCGGCACGGGGTGGACGAGAGCCGGAAGGACGATCATGAACGAGCGCACAGGCCAGTCCACGAGCGGGCGTGTCCAGGGAGGACGGCTCCGAGGCGGCCCCCCGGGCGGCGGCAGGAGCGCTCTGGGTGCGGCGGGCGCCCTCGCCGCGGTGCTCGCCCTGACCGGCTGCGGCCTGCTGCCGGGTGTCTCCGGCGCTCCCGCCTCCGCCGAGGGCGCGGAGGCGGCCCGGTTCGTCGCCTGCCTGAAGGCCGGCGGCGTCCCGGCGAAGATCGGCGAGGGCATCGGAATGGTGTTCGTGAGCGGCGACGGAGGGATCCTCGCCGCAGACGGCGAGCCCGGGACGACCTGGACCTCCCCCGCGGAGGAGGCCGGGATCCCCGAGGGCAGCGCCCTGCTCATGGGAATGGCCGACGCTCAGGGCGACTGGATCGCCGTGAGCGACGCCGGCTACTTCCGGGACCTCGACCCGGGCCTGTACGAGACCTATGCCGCCTGCGAGGAGCAGCATCCGGACTTCGCGCAGCCGGAGTTCGACCCGATGAACGATCCGATGATCCGGGAGCAGCTCCGGCAGCAGGAGGCCGCGGGCCTCGCCTTCGCGCGCTGCGCCCGGGATGCGGGCTTCACCTGGGTGGCCGACCCGACCGAGGACAGCGCCGGCGGGATCGCCCTGCCGGCCGATCTGACCGAGGGCGAGTTCCGCGATCTGCTCGCCGCCTGCCCCGAGGAGGCCGCCGCGGGGCTCAGCTGGATGATCGACAAGGAGCCGGGCTTCGACTGGTGGGCGGTGTGGGAGGAGATCGTCGGTCCGGCCTCGGGCGGCGGCGCCTCGGTCCGCCTCAGCTCCCCCGAGGAGGAGTGATGCGCCGCTCGTCACGCCGGCGCCGCTGGCCCTGGGCGCTGGTGGCCGTCCTCGTCGCCCTCGCGCTCGCCGGCGGCGCCTGGTGGCTGCGCCCCGGGGAGGCGCCCGCGGCGACGTCCGCAGAGGCGACGGAGCCGGTGACCGCGCCGGTCGAGCGGGCGACGCTGACCGAGCGGCTGCGTCTGAACGCCCAGCTCACCTACGGCGACGCGGTCCCGCTGCCGCCCGCCGGAGGCGTCGTCACGGCCCTGCCCGCGGCCGGTTCCGTCATCGCGACGGGCGAGCGCGTGTACGAGGTCGACGGACGGCCGGTCGTGCTGCTCCCGGGGGAGCGGCCCTTCTGGCGGGAGCTCGCGGAGGGCGCGGAGGCGGGCGAGGACGTGCGCCAGCTCCAGCAGGCCCTGGCCGTGCTCGGCCTCTTCGACGCCGAGGCCGACGGCCGCTTCGGTCCGCGGACCGCGCGGGCGCTGAAGGAGTGGCAGAAACGGCTGGGACTGCCGCAGACCGGGGTGTTCTCCCCCGCCGACGCGGTGGTGGCCGACGCGCCGGGCATCCGCATCGCGCGGGTCACCGCACGACTGGGCGAGAGCGGGACGAGCCCCACGAGCTACACCGAGACGACGCTGCGCGCGAGCGCCCGGCTCACCGAGGCGCAGGCACGAGAGCTCGCGGTGGGGACTCCCGTGACCGTCGTGCTCCCGGACGGCACCGAGGTCGGCGCCGCCCTGACGGCGATCGACCCGGGCGGGCAGCCCACCGGCGACGGGGAGGCGAAGACGAACCCCTCGGCCACCGTCGAGTTCCCCGACCAGGCCGCCGTCGCCGCCGTCGGTGCCGTGCCGGTGCGGATCGTCGTCGCGCAGAGCGAGGAGCAGCCGGCGACCCTCGTCGTGCCCGTGACGGCACTGCTGGCGACGGCGGACGGCGGCTACGCCGTCGAGACATATGCCGAAGGGGGAATGGTGCGCACGCCGGTGGTGATCGGGCTGATCGCGGACGCCCGGGTGCAGGTGCTCGCCAGTGGCACGGAGATCGAAGGCGGCACCGGTCCCGCGCTGGCCGAGGGCGACCGGGTGGTGCTGGCACGATGAGCCATGCCTCTCTCGGGTCCGCCGGCGCTCCGGTCGTCGAGCTGCGCGGTGCGGCGAAGACCTACCCGGGCCCGCCCGCGACCACCGTGCTGCATCCCACCACGCTCGCACTCCGCGCCGGAGAACGGGTCGCGGTGGTCGGGCCCTCCGGCTCGGGGAAGTCCACCCTGCTGTCTATCCTCGGGACCCTGGACGACGCCACCGAGGGCACCGTGCTCGTGGACGGTCAGGAGGTGACCGGGATGCGCGAGCGTGAGCGCTCGCGGCTGCGGGCGGAGCGCATCGGCTTCGTCTTCCAGCAGTTCCATCTCCTGCCGGCCCTGACCGCCGCCGAGAACGTCGCCACGGGCCTGCTCTACTCGGGGGTCCGCGCCGGGCGCCGCCGGGACCGCGCCGCCGCCGCGCTGGAGGCCGTGGGCCTCGGGCACCGGCTCGGCCACCGGCCGGGCGAGCTGTCCGGCGGGGAGCAGCAGCGGGTCGCGATCGCCCGCGCCCTCGTCCGGGAGCCGGGCGTGCTCTTCGCCGACGAGCCCACCGGGGCGCTGGACTCCGCGAACGGCCGGACGATCGTCGCCCTGCTCGCCGGGATCGCCGAGCGGGGTACCACGGTCGTCGTCGTCACCCATGACGAGGGGGTCGCCACCCGCTTCACACGTCGCATCCGGTTGAGCGACGGCATCGCCTCGGAGGCGGAGACCGACGCCGACCCGAGCCCCCGCACCGGCCCGCGCCGCCCCGCGATCGTCCCGGCGGACCACCCCGCCCCCGACTCCCCCGGAGACCCCGCATGAGCCGCAGTCGCCTCACGTTCGCCGACGTCGCCCGCACCGCGTGGCTCGGCGTCGCCTCCCGCCCCCAGCGCACGGCCCTCGCCGCCCTCGGCGTCGCGCTCGGCATCGCCGCGCTCGTCGCGCTCACCGGCGCGTCCGCGTCGAACCGGGCGCATCTGCTCGCCGAGCTCGACGCGATGGGCGCCGACCTCGCCGTGGTCCTCCCCGGCCGGGGACCGGACCAGCAGCCGGTCCCGCTGCCCGACACGGCCCCCGACGCGATCGCCCGGCAGGACGGGGTGGCCCGCGTCGGCGTCTTCGAGACCGCCCCCGAGGGGCTGAGCGTCTACCGCACCGACCTCGTGCCCGCCACCGAGAGCGCGGGCCTGGTCGTCTCGGTCGCCCGGCCCGGCGTGCTCGCCGCCGTGGAGGGCACCCTCGCCGCAGGCCGCTGGTTCGACGAGGCCACCCGCGGGCTGCCCGTCGCCGTGCTCGGCGCCACCGCCGCAGAGCGCCTGGGCATCCATCGTCCCGGCGACCGGGTGTGGATCGGCGGGGAATGGTACGGCGTGCTCGGGATCCTCGACTCCGCCGGGCTGGCCTCCGACATCGACACCGCGGCGATCCTCGGCGATCGATGGGTGCGCGAGCGGTTCTCCGGCGACACCGTCGGCGACGTCTCGGCGATCTACGTGCGCGCCCACCCCGGTCGCATCGATGCGGTGCGCGACCTGCTCGCCGCGGCCGCGAGCCCCGGCTCGCCCTTCGTCGGCGTCACCCGGCTCTCCGACCTCGCCGAGGCGCGCGCCACCGCCGACGACTCCCTCGCCACGCTCGGGCTGGCCCTCGCCGGCATCGCGCTGCTGGTCGGCGGGGTGGGGATCGCCAACACGATGGTGGTCGCCGTGATGGAGCGGCGTGGCGAGATCGGCCTGCGTCGCTCCCTGGGCGCCCGGCCCGGCCAGATCGCCGTGCAGTTCGTCGCCGAGGCCGTCGTCCTCTCCGCCCTCGGGGGCCTCGCCGGCGTCGCGCTCGGCGCCCTCGCCGCGGCCGTCATCGCGGCGATCACCGCGCAGCCCCTCGTCCTGCCCGCCGCGGTCCTCGTCGCCGGCCCCGCCCTCTCGGTCCTGGTCGGAGCCGTCGCCGGCCTGCAGCCCGCCGGCCGCGCCGCGCGCCTCTCCCCCACCACCGCGCTGCGCAGCGTCTGACCCGGCGGCGTCCGCGCGGGCGCCCCTCCCGGCGGTGCAGGACCTCTGCCCCGCCGCCCCGCCGGGGCCGGAGGCGGGCCGAGGAGACCTGCCGGATCGAGCGGCGACACACCGCAGACGCGTCCTCGCCCCGACGATTCTCCTCGCGCCGGCCGCGGAGCCGAAGAGCCGGGCGGGCCGCCCAGAGAACCGCCGGCTCTCTTTCTTCTTCCCCCGGAGAACCGCGAGGGAGCAGACTGGAGCGCGCGAAAGTCCTATCCCCGGAGGAGACCCATGTCCGAGCCGTCGACGCGGATCGAGTTCCGCTACCTCTCCGAGCCGGACATGATCCGTGCCGGCGTCACCGACATGCCGGCGTGCGTGGACGCGATGGAGGAGTGCTTCCGGCTCATCCACGTCGGCGACTATCGCATGGCCGGAGAGAACGCCGACTCGCACGGCGCCCCGATGACCTTCCCCGCGGAGTCGCCGCACCCGGACATGCCTCAGGACGGCCCCGACCGCCGGTTCATGGCCATGCCCGCCTATCTCGGCGGCTCCTTCCGCATGACCGGCTGCAAGTGGTACGGCTCGAACATGGCCAACAAGGACAAGGGCCTTCCCCGTTCCATCCTCATGTTCATGCTCAACGACACCGACACCGGTGCCCCGCTCGCCCTGATGTCGGCCAATCTGCTCTCCGCCTACCGGACCGGCGCGATCTCCGGCGTCGGGGCCCGCCACCTCGCCCGGGAGGACGCGCGCGTCGTCGGCATCGTCGGCCCGGGCGTGATGGCGCGCACCACGCTGGCCGCGTTCCTCGCGGCCCGCCCCGGCATCGACACCGTGAAGATCAAGGGCCGCGGCAGCGGGAGCACGCAAACGTTCGTCGACTGGGTCAGGGCGGAGTTCCCGCAGGTCACCACGGCGGTCGCCGTCGAGACGATCGAGGCGGCGGTGCGTGACAGCGACATCGTCAGCTTCTGCACCTCGGGAGCCGCCGGCGACCCGTCGACCTACCCCACCGTGGAGTACGACTGGGTGAAGCCCGGGGCGTTCTTCGCCATGCCGTCGCTCTGCGACATCGACGAGAGGATGGCCGGCCCCGCGGTGCGGAAGGTCGTCGACGCCCTGGGCCTGTACGAGGCCTGGGCCGAGGAGATGCCCTACCCGGTGCATCAGACCGTGCCGATGATCGGATGCCGCTTCATGGACATGATCCACGACGGTGAGCTGGCCGCCTCGGAGGTCGGCGAGCTCACCGCCATCGTCGGCGGCGCCCAGCCCGGCCGGCGGAGCGAAGACGAGATCATCATCATGTCGGTCGGCGGGATGCCGGTGGAGGACGTCGCCTGGGGCACGATCGTGTACCGGCGCGCCGTGGCCGACGACATCGGCGTGTTGCTGACCCTGTGGGACTCGCCCGCCCTGTCCTGACCCCCGCACTGTCCTGCCACCGGCAGAGGGAACGAGAGAAGAAGAGGATCCTTGTGAAGACCAACGTCGATGTCGTTGTCGTGGGACTGGGCTCGGTGGGCTCGATGGCGCTGTGGCACCTCGCCCGGACCGGCCAGTCGGTGCTCGGCATCGAGCAGTACGGACGGGTGCACGCCGCCGGTGCCTACACGGGCGAGTCGCGCCTGTTCCGCGTCGCGGTGAAGGAGGGCCTGCTGTACACGCCCATCGCCCTCCGCTCGCGCGAGATGTGGCAGGAGCTGGAGGCGGCGTCCGGCCGCACGATCCTGCTGCCGGTGGGCGTCATCCACATCGCCCCGAAGGACCACCCCGACCTCCGGGTGACGCTGCAGTCCATCCGCGACTACGACCTGCCCCACGAGCTCCTGGACGCCGCGGCGCTGCGCGCGCGATACCCGCAGTTCGCCATCGACGACGACGACCTCGGCGTCCTCGACTCGCTGGGCGGCGGCCTGCGGCCCGAGACCGCGGTGCTGGCGTCGCAGGAGCTGGCGCTGCAGCACGGCGCCGAGATCCTCGCCGACACCGAGGTGCTCGCCATCGAGCCCGCCGGCTCGGGCGTCGTCGTGCGCACCGCGAACGGCGAGGTCCACGCGAAGCGGGCGGTGGTGACCGCCGGCCCCTGGACGACGCGCCTCGTGCCGGAGGTGAAGGACCTCCTGACCGTGGCCAGCTTCCCGCTGACCTGGATGATGCCGCGGCACCCGGAGCTGTTCTCCCCCGACCGGCTTCCCGCCTTCATGCGCGACCGGGGCGGGGAGCACGCCTTCGGCGCCCCGTCGCTGGACGGGTTCAGCCTCAAGATGACCCCGCACCTGATGCTGCCGGAGGTCGAGGACTTCTCCGACCGCCACACCGAGCTCACGCCCGAGCAGCTGCGCTGGCTCGGCGAGGTCGCGCAGGACATCATGCCCGACCTCGTGCCGGAGCCCGTGCGCTGGTCGATCCACCCCGACTCGCAGACGACGAACTCGGTCCCCATCATCGACGCCATCGCCGACGGGCGCATCGTGGTGGCCACCGGCATGAGCGGCAACGGGTTCAAGTTCATCCCGGTCTACGGCCTGGCGCTGGCCGAGCTGGCGACGCAGGGGTCCAGCGACTGGCAGCACGAGCGTTTCACGATCGCCGCGCACATCGCCGAGAACGCCTGACGCAGGGGCCTCGGCCCTTCGCGTCCGCGCGAGGAACGGGGAGGTGCGACACTGGGGACATGCTCGGCGAACACCACTACCGCGTCGCGACGGAGTGGACCGGCAACCGGGGCTCGGGGACGAGCGGCTACCGCGACTACGCGCGCGACGTGACGGTCTCCATCGAGGGCAAGCCCGCCCTCCTCTCCTCCTCGGACAAGCCGTTCCGCGGCGATCCGTCGCGCTGGAACCCGGAGGACATGCTCCTGGCCGCCCTGTCGGAGTGCCACCTGCTCTCCTACCTCCACGCCTGCGTGCAGGCGGGGGTCGTCGTCACGGCGTACCGCGACGACGCCACCGGCCGGATGCGGGAGGACGGCCGGGGCGGCGGGGCGTTCGTCGAGGTGCTCCTCCGCCCGCGGGTGACGGTGGCCGAGCCGTCGATGGTCGAGGCCGCGCACGCCGCGCACGCGCAGGCGCACGAGTGGTGCTTCATCGCGAACTCGGTGAACTTCCCCGTCCGCCACGAGGCGACGATCATGGTCGCGTCCTGAGACGATTCACGTCGGCCCGATGACCCGGGTGCCGGAGCCCGGCGCACCCGTGGACACGCCGTCCGAGGAGTCTCCCTCGGCACCGCAGCGATGGCGGCAAGGGCGACGAGCTCCTGCACGGGCACGCCGATCGCCATCCCGGTGACGTCGCGGTCGAGGCGTGTCCCGCGGAGCAGGCGACCAGACGCCGGTGCCGGTGCCCGCCTCTCGCCCCGGCGGACCGGACTCGTCGCTCGCGGTCGCCGGCGAGCGCCGGCGACGATCCTCTCGGCCGTCAGCCGGCGGTCAGGCCGAGGGCGATCAGCTCCTCCTGGAAGGGGCGGGCACCGAGGCGCTGGGCGAGACCGTCGGCGAGGGCCGCGTGCTCCGCCACGGCGCCCTCGTCGCCCCGTGCGCGGTGGAGCAGCGCCAGTGCGGTGTCGACGGGTCCGTAGCTGCAGGTGCCCTGCCAGACGCCGCGGCCCGACCACGGGCGGAGGGCATCGAGATATCGCCGTACCACCTCCGCCTGCCCGAGGCGGGCGGCCGCGCGCGCCCCGATCACGTGCGCGGCGAGCCAGGTCGCATCGCGCTGGGCGCGGTCGAGCGCGAGCACCGCGTGCTCCGCCGCCTCCGCCGGAGCCTCGCCGACGAGCGCGAGGGCCGCAGCGGCGTGCAGGGCGGGGATGCCGGGCAGCTGCTGCGTGGTCTGCCGGAGCAGCGGCGCCAGCACGGACATGTCCCCGCGGGCCAGGTGGATCGCGATGAGCTGACCGAGATGCGCCACCGAGGCCCGGGCGGGGGAGACCGGCGCGAACAGCGCCTCGGCCTGCGCCGCCAGCTCCCTGCTGCGTGCGACGTCGCCGTCGAGGTGCGCGACCGCGGCCCGCGCGAAGAGCAGCGCCCAGCGCCGGCCGACGTCGCCCACATGGTCGATCAGCGCGCCCATGCCCTCGACCGCGGCCCGCGCGGCTTCCCCCTCCCCCGTCTGCAGCGCGATCGAGAAGCGCAGCTGCTCGGCCTCGTAGGAGGCGGGCGCCGAGCCGAGACGCGCGCCGATGAGGGCGAGCTCCTCCGCCGCCGCGGTGCGCGCGGCGAGCTCCTCGGGCGCGCCGAGGGCCATGTAGGCGAAGGGCAGCACCCGCGCACGGTCCTCGTCGGAGACGGCGATCGCCGCGGCCTCGGCGAAGTACGCCCGGCTCCGGTCGGCGTCGCCCACGAGGGAATGCGCGAGGCTGGCCGCAGCGCACACCGGTGCCCGGGTCTCGGGCTCCGTGAGCATCGTGAGCGACCGCTCGATGAGGGGAGGGATCTGCGGAAGGGGCGTGCCGCTCGTGCTGGTGGCCCCCAGCTGCAGCAGCGCGAAGCAGGCCGCCGAGATGAGGGCGCCGTCACCGAGGTCGAGCGCCTCCGAGACGGCGGAGATCAGGGTGCCGAGGTGCCCCGGATCGCCCGCCAGACGCTGCGCGTCGCCGAGCTCGATGCGGAGGCCGAGCCGCTCCGCCGCCGCGCTGCCGCGCACCGCGAGGCAGCGCGAGAGCCACTCGGCCGCGTCGGCGTGCGTACCCGCGCGGCTCGCCTCCGCCGCCGCCTCCCGTCCGGCGGCGATCGCCTCGGCCGGCACGAGGTCCGCGGCGCGGAGAAGATGATGCGCGACGAGCACCGGGTCCGCTCCCGCGGCGGCCGCGGCCCGCCCGAGCACGGCGTGCAGGTCCTCACGCTGCGCCGGCGGGATGCCGCGCAGGATCTGCTCGCGCAGCGCTCCGTGCACGAAGCGGACCTTGCCCTCCGCCAGAGCGAGCAGAGAGCTCGGGGGCACGGCGATGTCTCCCTCGGCGAGGATCACCGCCGCAGGGAAATCGTCGCCCGCCACCGCGGCCCGGCGCAGGGCCTCGCGCTCGCCACCGCCGAGACCGCCGAGCAGCTCCTCCGCCCAGCGCGCCACGCGGGCGGAGCCCTGGCGGGAGGCGGCGGCCTCGCCCCCCGGGCCGAGACCCCCCGGGCCGAGACCGCCCGCGCCGAGGTCGCCCTGGTCGATCGGCCAGCCGGCGAGGAACGCGGACTCGATGAGCAGCGGGTTGCCGCCGCTGAACGAGATCAGCCGGTCGACCTCGTCGGGGTCGAGCGCCCTGCCCGTCGCGGCTGCGGCGAGTCGCGTCACCGCATCGCGCCCCAGCGGCGGCAGCACGACCGTGCAGCCTCCGGCATCGGGCCCGTCGGAGCCGGTGCCCCCGTGGTCGCCCAGCAGGACCATCACCCGATCACGGGCCGATGCCTCGGCGAGCGCGCCCCGGGCCGAGGAGCCGAGGCTCCCGGCGTCATCGACGAGGATGGCGACGGGCGCGCGCTCCGCCATCCTCGCGATCGCGTCGGCGAAGCCGGCGACGACGCCGCGCGCATCGTCGGCGAGACCGGTCCCGGGGTCCACGAGCGCGGTGAGCACCCCCGCGGCCGAGGTGAGATGGTCCGCGGCGTCGATCGACAGCGTGCGCACCCCGAGCGCATGCAGCTGGGCGGCGACCGCCGTGAGCAGACGGGTGACGCCGCATCCGGGCTCGCCGGTCACCCGCACCAGGGACACCCGAGCCAGCTCGGCCAGCACCCTGCGCAGCTCTCTCTCACGCCCCTCGAACGGCAGTCTCCCCGCGGTGCGCCCGCCTGCGGGGTCGGCGCCGAACGCCTCGGCCTCCGCCGCCGTGACGAGCGGTCCCGGATCGACGCCCAGCTCCTCGCGGAACCGGCGGCGCGCCGCCCCCGCCGCTGCGACCGCCTCACCCCGGCGGCCGGCCCGCAGCAGCGCGCGGATCCGGAACGCCTGTCGCCGCTCGTCGAAGGGAGCGGCCTCGGCGAGCCGCTCGGCCTCGACGACGGCCCAGGCGGTGCGCCCGAGCTCGATCGCGGCCTCGGCGCGCAGGTCCTCCGCCCCGTGCCGGGCGGCGGCGAGCACCCGGCGGGCGGAGACCGCAGCGGGCACGTGATCGAGCTCGGCGAAGGGGGTGCCCCGCCAGAGCAGCACGGCCTCCTCGGCCAGCGCGAATGCGGCCTCGGCGTCGCCTGCCGCCAGCCGGACCTCCGCCTCGCGACCGAGCGCGATGAGCCGCTGGGCGTCCGTCTCCCGGCCGAGCGAGTAGCCGGCGGGAGAGGTCTCGACGAGGTCCTCGCCGTACCGGGCGCGCAGGCGGCTGACCTGGTTCTGGAGGGAGGCCCGGTGCTGCACCGGCGCATCCTCGCCCCAGACCGCCTCGACCAGCGCCTCCAGCGGCACTGTCGAGGGCGCGTCGAGGGCGAGGCGGCTGAGGATCCTGCGCTGCGTCTCGGTCAGGGGTGCGGTCGGACGGGGATCGGCCGGTGCGTCCGCCACCGCGTCTCCGATGCGACACTCGCCCAGGACCCGCAGGGGGGCGCGCAGCGGTGCGGCAGGATCCATGCCTGCATGCTATGCGCTCGCCGACGGGTGGCGCACCCGTCGGCGCCGCCGCTGTTAGTGGGCTGTTAGCGCCTGGCTCCGTGCCGGGGAAGGGCGTGTACCGGGTGCGCCGGTCGAGGAAGAGCGGCGGAGATCCCCTCGTCGGGGGACGAGCAGACCGCTCCGCCAGACGGACCGATCGAGAGGTCCGCGCCGATCGGTGACGCGGGGCGGGTCCGGGGAGCCCTGACCTCAGAACATCGAGGCGGCCAGGAAGATCAGCGACACCGCCCCGAAGCCGAGGAGCGACTGGATCGACTGCTGCACCGTCCACACGCGCAGCGTGGTCTTGACGTCCATGCCCATGAGGCGACCCACGAGCCAGAACCCGGAGTCGTTGACGTGCCCGGCGAACACCGAGCCCGCCGCGGTGGCGAGGGTGATGCAGGCGATCTGCAGCGGGGAGAACCCGCCCTCCAGCACCGCGGGGGCGGCCAGGCCCGCCGCCGTGACGAGCGCGACGGTGGCCAAGCCCAGCGCGACACGGATGATCGCAGCGATGCCGAGCACCCGGAGGTGCTCGACCGCGCTGCGCACGTCCTCTCGCTCGGGGACT
>JBEBWQ010000019.1:0-17853 GCA_040392075.1 Microbacterium sp. | reverse complement strand
CGTTGCGGGTGACGCGGAAGGCGTGGTGGTCGAGGATCTCCATGCCGGGGAAGAGATCGCCCAGGTGGTTAGCGATCAGCTCCTCGAGGCGGAGGTAGCGCACGGTCGCGCCGTTCCTCGGGACTTCCACGAAGCGGGGCAGCATCGGCGGAACCTTCAGGCGGGCGAACTCCTGGCGGCCGGTCTTGGCGTTGCGGATGCGGATGGCCAGGTTCAGCGACAGGCCCGAGATGTAGGGGAAGGGGTGCGCCGGGTCGACCGCGAGCGGCATCAGCACCGGGAAGACCTGCGCCTGGAAGTAGTCGGTGAGCCGTTGCTGCTCGTCGGCGTCGAGGGCCGTCCATTCCGTCACCTCGATGCCGCTCTCGGCGAGGGCCGGACGGACGAGCGAGATCCACGCGTCCGCGTGGCGCAGCTGCAGGCGGTGCGCCTCGGTCGAGATGTCGGCGAGGACGTCGGTCGGCGCGCGGCCCACATTGGTGGGCACCGCCAGTCCGGTCATGATGCGGCGCTTGAGACCGGCGACCCGGACCATGAAGAACTCGTCGAGGTTGCTGGCGAAGATCGCCAGGAAGTTCGCCCGCTCCAGCACCGGCAGGCTCGGGTCCTCGGCCAGCTCCAGCACGCGCTGGTTGAACGCCAGCCAGCTCAGCTCGCGGTCGAGGTAGCGCTGCTCGGGGAGCTCGGAGTCCTCGAGTCCGGGGGGCGCATCGAAGTCGTCGTCCTCGGCGTCCTCCAGGCCGGCATCGGCCAGTGCGGGATCCATCATGAACCCATCTTTGCATCCGCCGCCGACATTGCACCCGCCGGATTCCCGTCGAAAACACACGGCGCGACCGGGCAGGTGAACGGACGGTGAACCCATCGGGATCAGCCGATGTCGGACCCGTCCTCGGTCGGCGCGAAGCGGTAGCCGACGTTGCGCACGGTGCCGATGACCTGCTCGGCGTCGCCCAGCTTCGCGCGCAGGCGGCGCACGTGCACGTCCACCGTGCGGGTCCCCCCGAAGTAGTCGTCGCCCCAGACCTCGCTGAGCAGCTGCTCGCGGGTGAACACCCGGGACGGATGCGCGGTGAGGAAGTTCAGCAGCTGGAACTCCTTGTAGGTGAGGTTGAGGGGCCTGCCGCGCAGCTTCGCCGAGTAGGACTGCTCGTCGATCGTGATGCCGCCGCTCTGCCCCCGGGCGGCGGTGGGCGCAGGGACCTGCCGGCCGAGGACGAGCCGGATCCGGGCGTCGGTCTCCGCCGGTCCCGCGGTGCTCAGCAGGACGTCGTCGATCTCCCAGGAGTCGGAGATGGCGGACATCCCGCCCTCGGTGACCACGAGCAGGACCCCTTCGGCACCGGCCGTGCGCAGCAGGCGGCACTGCGCCTTCGCCCCGGCGAGGTCGATGCGGCCGTCGACGACGGTCAGATCCCCGTCGATGGCGGCGAGCAGCTGCTCCGGGGAGGTGCCGACGCGCGCGACCGCGTGGCTGAGGAGATCGAGCGCGGGCAGCACCGGCTCCGTGTCGGGAGCCGAGGTCAGCACCACGATCCGCGCCACGCACTCTCCTTCTGCGGCCTCGCCGCGCCGTTCCGCCCCCGGATGTCGCGGTGTGACCGCCCGTGCTCTGGGGTGCGATCTCCGATGATGCCGTGCGCCCATGATAACGGTCCCGTGTTCCGCAGATGTTTCCCTAACGTTGGGGCGCACGACGGAAGCCGTACCTCCGGACCCGGCCCGGCGGCTCAGACCGGGCACCACCGGCTACCCGGAGCGCCGCGGGTAGGGGAGAATGGGGCCATGTCGCAACCCGCCCTCGCCCCGCGTGGCACGCTGACCAGCATGATCTCCGTCTGGGTGATCGCGGTCCTGGCGACCATCGCCGTCGGGCTCTTCGTACCGACCGAGGCGCGGGGTCTGGGACTGATCCTCGCCTTCGGCGGCGTGGTGGTGCTGGCCTTCGCCGTCCAGCTGTTCTGGGTCGGCCGGGTGCAGGGCTTCATCGTCCGGACGGCGGGCACGGTCACGGGCGCGCTGGTGCTGATGGGCGTCGTCTCGGCGGGACTCGTCCTCTCCGCCTTCGTCACCGGCTGATTCCGATCGCGGGCGGTCGCGGTTTCGCCTTCGACTCGTCCTCGTCGGCGGGCGGCGGTAGAGTGGAGCCATGGATCTCGTCGCGCTCGAACTCTTCTTCATCGGTCTGCTCGGCCTTGCGAGCCTTGCGATCGTCTTCTGCGCCGGTGTCGTGGTGCGCAACCTCTTCCGCGGCCAGCGCTGATCCGATCCCCGTGATCGATCTGCCCACCGACCTCCCCGCCGATCTCGCCCCGCTGTCCTGGCTGATCGGCGTCTGGGAGGGCACGGGCGTCATCGACTATCCGGCCCCCGACGGCGGGCGCTTCTCCGGCGAGTTCACCCATCGGGTGAGCTTCAGCCATGACGGGACCGGCTACCTGAACTATGCGGCGAACGCCTGGCTGCTGCCCGCCGACGACGGCGCACCCGTCGTGCCCCTGGTCGCGGAGACCGGGTTCTGGCGGCTCGCGCGTCCCGCGACCACGGCCGATGCCGGTCCCGGTCTGCTCCCGCCGGTCGGACCGGCGGCGAGCCGCACCGTGGACGATGTCGAGCTGCTCCGGCAGGAGTCGGGCGGGTTCCCGATCGAGGTGTCCCTTGCCCATTCCGACGGGGCGCTGGAGCTGTACCTCGGCGAGGTGAACGGCCCGCGCGTGGACATCGCGACCGACGCCGTCGTGCGCGGCCCCGGCGCGAAGGCCGCCGGCGCCTCGAGCCGCATGTACGGACTGGTCGAGGGGCATCTGCTCTGGGCCTGGGACATCGCCGCCCTCGGCACCGAGCTGCGCTCGCACGCCTCGGCGCGGCTGGCGCGGGTGTGACATGGACCTCTCCGCCTTCTCCCGTGGGGCCTTCCCCGGTGCCGTGATCGACGGCGGGGTGCTGCAGCACCTCGGCGACCCGTTCCGTGAGCAGCGTCGCCTCCTCGCCGGCGTCGCGGCGGTCCCGCTCGCCGACCGCACCGTCATCGAGGTCGCGGGGGAGGACCGGCTGACCTGGCTGAACTCGATCACCTCGCAGGAGCTCGGCCGACTGGCGCCGGGCGCGAGCACCGAGCTGCTCGTGCTCGATCCGCAGGGGCACGTGGAGCATCAGGCCGGTGTCCTCGACGACGGAGCCTCGGCCTGGCTGATCGTCGACGCGGGAGACGCGGAGCCGCTCGCCCGATGGCTGGGACGGATGGTCTTCCGCTCCCGCGTGACGGTCGCGGCGCGCGACGATCTGCTGCCGGTGGGCTTCGTCTCCGGCGGCGACGCCGAGCAGGTGCTGCGACGTGCGGCCTTCGCTCCCGCCGGACTTCCGCTGCTGTGGTCCGACCCGTGGACGGCGGTCGGCGCCGGCGGCCATCAGTACGCGGCGGTCGATCCGCATCCCGGGGCGGAGCTGCGCTGGGCCGTGGCCCTGCTGCCCGCCGACGGATCCTGGCCCGCGGTCGAGCCGGCCGGAGCGCTCGCCGCCGAGGCCCTGCGCGTCGCGGCCTGGCGTCCCCGCTGGGCGGCGGAGGTCGACGAGCGTGCGCTGCCGCACGAGACCGACTGGCTGCGCACCGCCGTGCACCTGAGCAAGGGCTGCTACCGCGGGCAGGAGACGGTGGCGAAGGTGCACAACCTCGGGCATCCGCCGCGCCGGCTCGCGCTCCTGCACCTCGACGGCAGCGCCGACGTGCTGCCGCCCCCCGGATCTCCGGTGTTCGCCGGCGACGCCGAGGTGGGCCGGGTCACCTCCGCCGCACGGCATTTCGAGGACGGCCCGATCGCCCTCGCGATCCTCTCCCGCCGCGCCCCGGAGGGCGACCTCGTGGTCCACGCGGACGGCACCGAGATCGCCGCCGCGCAGCAGGTGATCGTGCCGGCCGACGCAGGGGCCACGGCCTCCGTGCCCCGCCTCCCCCGGTTGTCGCGCCGGCGCTGAGGTCATGGCTGCGAGATCACCTCGACGCTGAGCTGAGGGGACGGCGAGTCTGGATATCGAGCCAGTCGTATGCAAACACCTAGCGGTCGTGAATGAGACTTCTCCAGGCCGCTGTTTAGCGCTCGGGGAAGCAACGAGTCTGGCCCATGACGACCGTATAGCCGTTGTGTCCGACCCCGACGCTCATATCCAGTCCGCTGGGTGAGGTGGCGAGGACCTCACGGGCAACGTCCGATACCTCACGCAGGCGTACAGTGAAGCCCTGTTTGCTGAAATAGTCGAACACTCTCTGCGTGCTTCCATCAACTGTGTCGGTGATGTTCCCGACGCGACGGAGTGTCCATTGTTTGCCATCGTCTTCTCCCATTGGGCAGGTGAACATGTCCGGGATGTACTCGTCGGGAAGGTCTCCATCAAGGAGGGAGGTGACCGCGTCCGCATGGAGTAGCAGTTCTTCCTTGGCCGCTTCGCGGTCCATCTGTATTCCTTTCTGTTGAGGGATGAGTGTGCATCCGGTGAGGGTCACGAGGAGGACGATGAGTCCGCCTAGTGCGTTCCTGCGACGTCGGATCATTGGATCTCCTTCTCGTGCCCGACTCCGATCAGAGCCATATCTCGGAGTGAGTCCGATTTGATGTCCATGTAGCCGTGCTTCTCGCCATTGGTTTCCTCGGAGAGCAGCATGTCGTGATCGTCGACCCGCTCTGTGATCGTCGTGCCGTCGGAACTGAATACGCGGGATCCGAACGATGGGTTGAGCGGATCGATGTTCTCGTCGCCGAAATGTTGCGATCCCAGGATCCCGAGGAGGGCCGTGATGTCCTTCGCAGCGCGGGTGGCATAGACCTGTTCGGGTGGTACAGCGAGGTCACTGACGTGATCCACGGTTTCTGCGATGCCCGGAGAGCCGAGCATGACCAACCGGTCGGCCATCCCGCCGGTCGACAGCGCGTAGGTCACCGTGCGGGTGGCGTAGGAATGCGGGAACAGCGAGAGCAGGGCGTCGTCGCGCGGCGAGTTCAAACCACTCAATGCCTGTTTCAAATAGACCGCCCCGCGAATAGCACGGTCCTCGTGAAGAACTGCCGGGTTGGGGGCAGCCCCAGGGGTTTGATAGCCCATCCAAGCGATGACGGCTGGCTGCCCCCTCTCGCCATACCAAGAAAGAAGGTCGGCCTGCTCCGTGTACAGGTTGTACGCGGCTGTCCCCAATTTCTGCATGTCCTTGGTGACGGTGTTGCCCATGCCCGGGATCACCATGCCGATGTACGCGGCCGTGTCCAGGTCGCCGTAGGCGATGGCGGCCCGTGGGTCGGCTCCCCGGGGGAAGTCCAGGGTGATGAGCTGCGCGGTCACTCCGCGCCTCCGCGCGTCCTCAAGTGCGGCGTCCACGGCCTGGAGTGCCTTGCGGTCGGCCCCCGGCTCCCACCACGGACGGGTGAGCTCCGTCTCCAGATACAGACGGTTGGCGGTGTCCCGGTCCGTGTAGGGGATGCCCTCGGCGTTGCCGATGGTGTCGGGGTGCTTCTCGATCAGGGCGCGGCGGGCCGCGGGCGCCAGGGAGCCCCACCACTCGGAGACCTGGGCGGGGGAGAAGGACGACAGGGCATCGACATCCTTCGCGATGGCCTTGGCGATCACCGTCGAGATGCCGCCGCTCACCCGTTTGGCCGTGATCCCGGGGACGGAGGCGGAGACCCCGCGCTGCTCCCGGGCCTCGGCGAGGAGGTGCTGCTGCAGGCTCTCGATGCTCCGCAGGGCCAGCAGGATGTTCATGGCTGCGACGGTGCAGCCCGCGATCGCCCACGGCGCGATGATGAGGTCTCCGGGGCGGACGCCGGAGGGAGGAGGGGAGAGGGACGCCCGCACGGCGGTCGTCAGCTGGTCACGAGCGCCGCCGAGGGAGGCGGCTGCGGCGTTCAGACGGGTGGCGACGTGTTCCACGCGCTCGGGGGACATCCCGATCTGCTGAGCCATGGGAATCCTCTCGTGCCGTCACTGCGCGGTCCGTCTCCCCGGCCGGTACGGGTCACTCTAACCAGCGGCGTCGAGTGGGCGCGAGGGCGGATCCAGGCCTGTGGATAACCTGGGGGATCCGGTTCAGGGCCCGGGCGCGACGGCTGTCCACGGCACCGTCAGCTCGCCCATCCGCCAGCGCCGGGCGCCGCCGAGCACCGGCCATCCGTGCGTGCGCAGCGCGCCGACGACGGCGAGGAAGCGCTGGGCGGCGCCGAAGGTGCCCAGCGCCGCGTGCCGTTCCCACTCGCGGTCCAGGTCCTGGAGCAGGGCGTGGATGCGCTCGCCGGCGACGTTCCGATGGATGAGCGCTTTGGGCAGCCGCTCGGCGACGACGCCCGGATGCTCCAGCCCCGTCAGGCGCAACGAGATCGTGAGCCGCTGCGCGACGCCGTCCGGGGTGACGTCGACGAAGCTCGCGATCCGTCCGATCTCATCGCAGGTGCCCTCGATCAGGAGACCGCCCGGGGCCAGGCGCGCGGCCATCGACGCCCATGCGCCCTCGACCTCGCTCTCGTCGTACTGGCGGAGCACGTTCATCGCCCGGATGATCGCCGGGCGTCGCGGGGCGGGCACCTCGAACCCGCCGCGTGCGAAGGACACGGGAAGGCCGTCGGGGAAGGCCGTCCGCCCCGCGCGCACCTCGGCGAGCTGCGCGCGGGCGGCGCTCACCCGGGCGGGATCGAGCTCCAGCCCGATCACCTCCGCGTCCGGTCGGATGCGGATCAGACGCGCGGCCAGCTCCAGCGCCGTCACTCCGCTCGCGCCGTAGCCGAGGTCGACCACCAGCGGGTCGGCGGCGCGGCGGAAGGCCGGACTGTGGCCGATCCAGCGGTCGTTGCGCCGCAGCCGGTTGGTGCCGGTCGTGCCCCGCGTGGGGCGGCCGAGGGGGGAGGGCGCCATGGTCCCCATTGTCCCATCCGGTCCTGTCCTGTCCGATCGGTTCCGTCCGGTCCCGTCAGATCGGCTCCGTCCGGTCCTGTTCCCTCTGCTCGTGCCGGATCCGGTTCTGCGCCCGTCCGGTGCCGCCCGGTGCCATCCCCTCCGCCGCACGCCCTTGGCCGCGGGGACGTCCGCATCCGCCGAGACGAGGGGATCTGCCGGGCGGAGGGCCGGAATCGCGATCCGGATCCTCGCGCCGGCGACTCTCCTCCGCCGGGGCCGGGGCCGGGGCCGGGGCCGGGGCCGGCCCCGGGGCGATCTCGCGCGGCACGGCCGGCCGAAGCGGGTGGGACCGCTCGCCTACACTGGTGGCATGACTGCGACCCGCACCCTGATCCTGCTCCGTCACGGCCGGAGCGAGTGGAACGAGCTGAACCTGTTCACCGGCTGGGTGGACGTGCGTCTGACCGAGCAGGGCAAGGAGGAGGCGCGGCGCGGCGGCGAGCTGCTGGCCGAGGCGGGCCTGCTGCCCGACGTGCTGCACACGTCGCTCCTCAGCCGCGCGATCCAGACCGCGAACATCGCCCTCGACGCCGCCGACCGGCTGTGGATCCCGGTCACCCGCACCTGGCGTCTCAACGAGCGCCACTACGGCGCTCTGCAGGGCAAGGACAAGGCGCAGACGCTCGCCGAGTTCGGTCCGGAGCAGTTCCAGCTGTGGCGCCGCTCCTTCGACGTGCCGCCGCCTCCGCTCGACGACGCGAGCGAGTTCAGCCAGGTGGACGACCCGCGCTATGCGGGGATCGACGGCGAGGTGCCGCGCACCGAGTCGCTGAAGCTCGTGATCGACCGTCTGCTGCCGTACTGGGAGGAGGCGATCGTCCCCGACCTCGCCGCAGGGAAGACGGTGCTGGTCACCGCGCACGGCAACTCGCTGCGGGGTCTGGTGAAGCACCTGGAGGGCATCAGCGACGAGGACATCGCGGAGCTCAACATCCCCACCGGCATCCCGCTCGTGTACGAGCTGGACGAGGACAACCGCCCCACCGGTCCCGGTCGCTACCTCGACCCGGAGGCGGCCGCCGCAGGCGCCGCCGCCGTCGCCGCGCAGGGCGAGAAGAAGTAGCCCGTCCCGAACCCTCGATCACCGGGACAGTTGCAGGCCGATGTCACAGATGCAGGTCGGAATCCGCCGGAATCGCCTGCGTTCGTGACATCGGCCTGCAACTGTACCCCGTGAACGGGTGCCGGGCCGACGGATGGCGGCTGCCGGATGGGTAGCCGGGTCCCGTGGAGGGGAGAAGGGCGCCGGACGGCCCCGGGATCACTCCGCCTGGGCGATGACCTGGTCGATCGTCTCGTCGTCGACCGCCCAGTCGCCGGTCGCGAGGTAGACGACCTTCTTGGCCACCGACACGGCGTGGTCGGCGAAGCGCTCGTGGTAGCGGCTGGCGAGGGTGGCGTCCACGGTCGCGCCCGCCTCGCCCTTCCAGGAGTCGCTGAGCACCTTCTCGAAGACGCGGGCGTGCAGCTCGTCGACGTCGTCGTCCGCGTTGCGGATCGCGTCGGCCAGGCGCAGGTCCTGGGTGCGCAGCAGATCGGTGAGGGCGCGGGCGATCTCGACGTCGCGCTCGCCCATCTTGGTGAAGGTGCTCTTCAGCCCCTTCGGCACCGCCCGCTCGGGGAAGCGGAGCCGGGCGAGCTGGGCGATGTGCTCGGCCATGTCGCCCATGCGCTCCAGCGAGGCGCTCACGCGGAGCGCGGTGACCACGATGCGCAGGTCTCGGGCGACCGGCTGCTGCCGGGCCAGGATCTCGATGGCCTGTTCGTCCAGGGTGACGGCGAGCTCGTCGATCAGCTGGTCGTCGGCGATGACCTCCTCGGCCAGGGCGACGTTGCCGGTCGCGAAGGCGCGGGTCGCCTTGTCGATCGCGATCGTCACGAGGTCCGCGATCTGCACGAGGCCGGACTGGACGTCTTCGAGGGACTGGTGGAAGACTTCGCGCATCGGACGCACCTCTTTCTTCGTCGACGGGCGGTATCGAATGTGCCCGGAGAGGGGAACCGCGCCGTCTGCGATTGTGAGCGCTGAAGGTTAACGAACGGTACCCGATATGTGAACAGTAGTCGCGATTCGGGAAGACGGGCGGGAAACCCGCCGCGCCGGCGAAGCGGCCACCGTACGCTGGAGGCATGTCCACGCCGCAGATCGCCCTGATCGCGCTCGCCCTCGGGGCCGTCATCGGCGCCGGGGCGGTGGCGCTGGTCGTCTGGTCGCTGCGCCTGCGCGATCGCGGACGGGAGCAGACCTCCCGGGAGGTGCCGGCCGGCATCACCGACGTGCTGGCGAGCATGGACGACGCGGCCTGCGTGGTCGACACCTCGGGGGTGGTGCAGGCCGCGTCCGATGCGGCGCGTCACCTGGGCATCGAGCCCGGAGCGGTGCTGGAGAACGCCGACCTGCGCGCGCTGCTGCGCTCCGTCCGGGCCAGCGGCGCGTCGGCCACCGAGACGCTGCAGCTCGCCCGGGGACGCGCCGGGCTGAATCCGCGGCGCGTGGTCGTCCGCGCCAGCATCGTGAGCCCCCGGCTCCAGCTGGCCGTGATGCGGGATGTCACCGAGCAGGAGCGCGTGCAGCAGATGCGGCACGACTTCGTGACCAACACCAGCCATGAGCTGAAGACCCCGGTCGCGTCGGTGAGCCTGCTGGCCGAGGCCATCGAGATGGCCGCCGACGATCCTCCGCAGGTGCGGATGTTCGCCACGCGCATCGCCGCGGAGGCCGATCGGCTGGTGCAGCTGACCGGACGCATCATGAGCCTCTCCCGGCTGCAGGCGGCCGAGGGCTTCACCGAACGGGAGCCGGTCGCCGTGGACGAGGTCGTCGCGGCCGCGATCGACGCCCATCTCGTGCAGGCCGACGCGGCCCGGGTGGAGTTGGCCCGGGGAGGCGACCGGGGGGCATGGGTGCGCGGCGATGCGCAGATCCTCACCGAGGCCGTCGGCAACCTCGTCACCAACGCGGTCGCCTACTCGCCCGCGGGCTCCCGGGTCGGCATCGGCGTCCGCGCGACCGACGAGGTGGTCGAGATCGCCGTCACCGATCAGGGCCCCGGGATCGCCGAGGCCGATCGCGACCGGGTGTTCGAACGCTTCTACCGTGCCGACGAGGCCCGCTCGCGGCGTACCGGCGGCACCGGTCTCGGCCTCTCGATCGTGAAGCACGCCGCTCAGCAGCACGGCGGCGACGTCTCGCTCTGGTCGCGACCCGGCCGCGGGTCCACCTTCACCATCCGTCTGCCGCGGATCCCGGCCCCCGAAGGCGTGCAGGCTCCGTCCGGGCGGCGGCGTCCCGGGGCCGTGCGCCCCGCCGCGCAGGCATCCGCCCCGATCACCCTCGGAGAATGAGGAGAGGGAGAATGAGGAGAGTATGACCACCCGTGTTCTGCTGGTCGAGGACGAGCCCGACCTCGCCGACCCGCTGGCCTATCTGCTGCGCCGCGAGGGCTTCGACGTGGAGATCGCCGAGGACGGCCCGACCGCGCTCGCCGCCTTCCGGTCGCGGGGAGCGGACATCGTGCTGCTCGATCTCATGCTCCCCGGGATGCCCGGCACCGAGGTGTGCCGTCGGATCCGGCAGACCTCGGCGGTGCCGATCGTCATGGTCACGGCGAAGGACTCCGAGGTCGACATCGTCGTGGGGCTGGAGCTCGGGGCCGACGACTACCTCACCAAGCCCTATTCGTCGAGGGAGCTGCTCGCGCGCATGCGGGCAGTCCTGCGGCGCACGGCGGAGCCCGAGGAGGAGACCCCGGACGAGCGAGTGATCGCGATCGGCCGGGTCACGCTCGACATCGATCGGCACACGGTCGCCATCGACGGCGAGGACATCAAGATGCCCCTGAAGGAGTTCGAGCTGCTCGAGTTCCTCATGCGCAACGCCGGCCGGGTGCTCACCCGCGGCCAGCTGATCGACCGCGTCTGGGGCAGCGACTACTTCGGCGACACGAAGACCCTCGACGTGCACATCAAGCGCATCCGCTCCCGCATCGAGGAGAGTCCGGGCGAGCCGGTGCTCCTGGTCACCGTGCGCGGGCTGGGCTACCGCTTCGAGGCCTGAGGCGTCGTCGTCCTGCGCCGAGGCGACCCCGCCGCCGGAGACGCAGGATCTGTGGTCCCCGGGCGAGAGGCGGGGATCCCGCGAGGACGCGCAGAACCAGAATGACGGGCGGTGCGCGCGGGACGCCGGGCCGGGGTGCGGGAGGACGTGTCGGTGCGCGCGGGATTCCCCCTCGTCATCAGGATGGCGGCAGCCGGGCGTACCGGATGCGACCGCGCAGGTTCGTTCTCGGAGACGGCGACGCCCCGTCCGGCCGGAGCCGGGACGGGGCGTCGTATGGCGTGTGCTCAGCGCTTCGTGTCGGGGACGAGGTCCGCGTACTCCGGGAGCGTGCCGTCGAGCACCGGCAGGTGGAGGGCCGCGCCGGTGGCGGAGCCGGACTGGAAGTAGACCTCGACGGTGGCGCCGGGCTTGACGTTCAGCCTCTCGATGAGGAGGGGCTCCTCGTTCGCGCCCAGGCTCGCGGTGGTGTGCGCGGGGACGCGGAGGGTGAGCGGGGCGGATCCCTCGATCTGGACCGACAGCGTCTCGGCCTTGTCGGTCGCGTTGACGATCGCGGCGATGAGGTTGCCGGACTTCCCGTCCTCGGTGGCGACGATCAGCGCGTTACGGACCTCGAGCGGGCCGCTGGCGGGGACGTTCACGCCGTCGGACGCCGAGTAGGTGATCGTGGTGGCCTGAGGGGCGATGAAGTTGCAGCCGGTCGCGCCGAGCAGGACGGCAGCGCAGAGAGCAGCGGACGCAACGAGACGGCGCGAGTTCACAGGGTCCTCCTGGGGAGCGGCGGGATATCCGCGTCCATCCTATCGGGTCCGCGTGGACGGGCCGTGCCCCTGCGGGGGCAAACCTTAGCGCATATCCCCTGTGGTATCCTGGTATTTGCCGAAAGGACACGGTTTTTATGCTTTTTGAAGTTGGCGAGACGGTCGTCTACCCGCATCACGGCGCTGCGACGATCATCGAGGTCAAAGATCGCATCATCAAGGGTGAGACGAAGAAGTATCTGAAGCTGAACGTCACGCAGGGCGATCTCATCATCGAGGTTCCGGCCGACAACGTCGACCTGGTCGGCGTGCGCGACGTCATCGGACGCGAGGGGCTCGACCACGTGTTCGAGGTGCTCCGTGCGGAGTTCACCGAGGAGCCGACCAACTGGTCGCGCCGGTACAAGGCCAACCTGGAGAAGCTCGCCTCGGGCGACGTCATCAAGGTGAGCGAGGTCGTGCGCGACCTCTGGCGCCGCGACCAGGACCGAGGGCTCTCGGCCGGGGAGAAGCGGATGCTGGCCAAGGCCCGGCAGATCCTCGAGTCCGAGCGGGCGCGGGCCAAGAGGGTCGCCGCAGCGGCGGCCCGGGTGTTCCTCGCGGTGGTCCGCGCCTCCGGCGCGGGTGGGCCCGCCCCGGTTCCCCGGGCCCGCACCGCTCTCGTCCCGAACCCCGGCGGCTCGGGACGATGCGATGTCCCTTCTCCCCAGTCCGGCGAGGCCTTCCATGATGAACGCACCCGTTGACCCTGCGGTGGCGGTGATCGTCGTCGCCGCAGGATCCGGTACGCGCCTCGGCGAGGACCTGCCCAAGGCCTTCGTCGACCTCGACGGCCGATCCGTGCTGCAGCACGCGCTGCGCGGGGTCGTCGCGGTCGCACCCGCGCAGGTCGTCGTCGTCGCGCCCGCGGGGTTCGAGGGCCTGGCGGAGATCGAGACGGCGCGGGCCTGCGCCGCGGAGGCCCTCCCCCTCTCGACGACCACGACCCGCGTGGTCACCGGCGGGGCGACGCGGCAGCTTTCCGTGGCCGCAGGGCTGGCGGCGCTGGACCCGGGGATCACCCGTGTGCTCGTGCACGACGCGGCCCGGGCGCTCACGCCGTCCACGCAGATCGCCGCCGTCGCCGCTGCGGTCACCGAGGAGGCCGGGGCGATCCCCGCGCTCCCCGTGGTCGACACGCTGAAGCGCGTCGACGGCGATCGGGTCGAGGCGAACGTGGACCGGTCCGTCCTCGCCGCCGCGCAGACCCCGCAGGGCTTCCCCCGCCGCCTGCTGGTCGAGGCGTACCGGCTCGCGGGGGAGAGGGAGCACACCGACGACGCGGCCCTGTTCGCCGCCGCCGGTCACCCGGTGCGGCGGGTCCCCGGAGACGAGCGCGCGTTCAAGATCACCACCCCGGCCGACCGGGAACGGGCACGTCTCCTGCTGGGCGCATCCTCCGGCGGGCCGGGCTTGTCCCTCGGGGGAACGGCGCCGGGGGTGCGGATCGGCATCGGCACGGACGCGCACGCCTTCGGCGGGGAGGGTCCTCTGTGGCTGGCCGGGATCGAGTGGCCCGGCGAGGCGGCGCTCTCCGGGCACTCCGACGGCGACGCCGTGGCGCACGCCCTCGTCGATGCGCTCCTCGGGGCGGCCGGCCTCGGCGACATCGGCACCTTCTTCGGCACGGCGCAGGCGGAGTACGCCGGGGCCCACGCCGAGGTCTTCCTGACGCGCACCCGCGAGATCCTGGCGGCGGCCGGGTGGGGGATCGTCAGCGTCTCAGCACAGTTCCAGGGCAACCGCCCGCGCTTCGCCGCCCGGCGCGCCGAGGCCGAGGGAGCGCTCTCCCGGGCGCTCGGCGGCGCCCCGGTGTCGGTCACGGCCACGACGACCGACGGGCTCGGCTTCCCGGGCCGTGGCGAGGGCATCGCGGTGACCGCCGTCGCCCTCGTGCAACAGCTGGCCTCGTCCTCCGTCCCCGCCGCGGGGGATGTCCTTCCGCCGTCCGAGTGACGCCGTCTCCCCGCCGGGATGCCGGTCAAGGGCGACGGGTGAAACCATTCGTCACAGTCCGAGCGGAGGCGGGCGGCGTTCGGTCTACGGTGGAAGCATGTCCGAGCGCACCCCCCTCTCCTCGTCCGCCTTCGCCACCCGCGCGATCCACGCCGGTCAGGACTTCGATCCCACCACCGGCGCGATCATCCCGCCGATCTACCAGACGTCGACCTTCGTGCAGGACGGGATCGGCGGGTTCAGGAACGGATACGAGTACAACCGCGCCGGGAACCCCACCCGTACCGCGCTGGAGACCCAGCTGGCCGCTCTGGAAGGGGGGACGGCCGCCTGGTCCTTCGCCTCGGGCCTGGCCGCGGAGGACGCGCTGCTGCGCTCCGTGCTGCGTCCCGGTGACCACGTGGTGCTCGGCAACGACGTCTATGGCGGCACCTATCGGCTGCTGACCGGTGTGCTCGCGCCGTGGGGCGTGGAGACGACCGTCGCCGACCTCGCCGACCTCGACGGGGTGCGCGCCGCGATCCGGCCGGAGACCCGGCTGGTGTGGACGGAGACGCCGACCAACCCTCTGCTGAAGATCGCGGACATCGCCGCGCTCGCCGAGATCGCGCACGCCGCCGGAGCCGCGCTCGTGGTGGACAACACCTTCGCCTCGCCGGCCCTGCAGCAGCCGTTCGCCCTGGGTGCCGACGTCGTCGTGCACTCCACCACCAAGTACCTCGGCGGGCACTCCGACGTGCTGGGCGGTGCCGTGGTGCTGCGCGACGACCGCTTCGCGGAGCAGGTCGCCTTCCAGCAGTTCGCCGTCGGCGCGGTCTCGGCGCCGCTGGACGCCTGGCTCACCACCCGCGGCATCAAGACCCTCGCGGTGCGGATGCGGCAGCACTGCGAGAACGCGCAGCGCATCGCCGAGTGGGCGTCGGAGCGGCCCGAGTTCGAGCGGGTCTACTACCCGGGCCTGCCCGGTCATCCCGGGCACGAGCTCGCCGCGCGCCAGATGTCGGGCTTCGGGGGGATGCTCTCGCTCGGCCTCGCCGACGGGCCCGAGGCGGCGCGGGCGTTCACCGAGTCGACCGGGCTGATCCACCTGGCGGAGTCGCTGGGCGGCGTGGAGTCGCTCATCTGCTATCCGCCGGAGATGACGCATGCCTCGCTGCGCGGCACGTCGCTGGCGGTTCCGGAGAACGTCGTCCGGGTGTCCGTGGGCATCGAGGAGGTCGACGACCTGATCGCCGACCTGGAGGAGACCCTCGCCCGTATCGCGGGCTGAACGGCCGAGGCGGTTCTCCCCTGCCCGCGCTCTCGGCAAGGATGGGGGGATGACACGACGGACGCTGCTGTGGGCGGGTTCCGCGGCGATGGTTCTCGCCCTCCTCCTGGGCACCTGGGTGACGATCGCCGGTCCCGATGCGCCGACCGCCGTCGATCGCGCGTGGAACGCCTGGCTCGCCCAGGTGCGCGGACCGGGGCTGGTCGTCTTCGGGCAGGTGATGGACAACCTGGGCGGCCATGTGCTCGGGTCCTTCGTGATCCCGCCGCTGATCCTCCTGCCGCTGCTGCTGTTCGGGCGGTGGCGCGCGTGGCTCTTCGCCTGCGCGGCCGCCCTCGGGAACGCGCTCGTGGTGCAGGTGCTCAAGATCGTGTTCGGGCGGGTGCGGCCGGAGGACATCCTGGTGGTGGCCGACGCCGGTTCATTCCCGTCCGGGCATACGGCGAACGCGGCGGCCCTCGCCGCGGTGTTCTGGGTGCTCTTCCCGCGCTGGTGGGTGGGGCTGATCGGCGCGGCGTGGACGGTGGCGATGGGGTTCTCCCGCAATCTCATCGCCGCGCACTGGCTGACCGACGTGGTCGGCGGCGCCCTGGTCGGGGTCGGGCTGACCTTCCTGCTGGCCGCTCTCCTGCTGCCCTGGGTGCGCCGTCAGGGCGCGGCGGCCCTCGCCCTCCCCGAGGCGGAGCCTGCACCCCCGTCCGTGTAGACTGATCTGCGGCTCTTCGGGGCCACCCGGAGGATTCGCCTAGTGGCCTATGGCGCACGCTTGGAAAGCGTGTTGGGGATGAAACCCCTCGGGGGTTCGAATCCCCCATCCTCCGCGAAATGAGTGAGGCCCCGCATCGCGGGGCCTCACTCATTTCCCGAAGGATTGCGCAGCCCTTCGGAACCCGGGGCCCCGACGCCCGAGGCTCATCGCACCGGGCAGCGGTGTGATGAGAAGGCGTTGGGCCGAATCCCCCATCCATCGGAGTATCCCGTCAGGGATGCTCCGATCGTCCTGGTGTCACGGCCTCGACTTCCGGCCTCACTCATTTCCCGAAGGATTGCGCAGCCCTTCGAAACCCAGGGCCCCGACGCCCGAGGCTCATCGCACCGGCCCCGCCCTCATTCGTCCTCCGGCATCAGCTCGCCTTCGCCGTCCTCTCCCAGCTCGGAGGCGAGGGGGTCGTGTCCCTGGGTGTCGGGCTGGAGATCGTCCCGGGGGAACCGGTCCCCCTCCCAGTCCGGGTCGAGCGTCCACCCGTCCGGGCGCTTCTCCGGGCGGAAACCGTCGTCTGCGGCGGGCGTTGTGTTCGACATCGTCGTTCCTCTCTTCTCGCTGGTTCTTCCGGGTCGGTGCGGGCGACGTTACGGACCGCGCGGAGGGGCGGGGAGGGGGTTGCGCGGTCTCTTCGCGCTGGTTAGGGAGGCCCGCCGGCCTGCGCACCGGAGAGGTGGCTTGCCAACCCCCGGCCTTCATGCGAGGGTGAGGATGTCTGGGGTGGGCGGCTGAGCCGGGATTTCAGGGTGTTCGGAACGCACAGAACGAGGGCGCATGGGCAGGTTCACGTACGAGGGCACGATCAAGGTCGACTTCGAAGATCGTCTCCTCGCCCACCTGCAGCTGGTGATGGGCACCAAGCTGCGCCGGAACGAGTCGTTCTTCTTCACCTGGCGGGACGACGCCAGCGTCGGTGACGGCCGCACCTCGGTGTGGGTGCACCCGCGCGCGTCGCTCGCGTTCAAGTTCTACGGCAGCCGGGCGCCGCATCTGAATCTGGCCTGGGTCGACGCGCTCGCGCAGACCGCCAATTCGCCGAGTGGTCTGTATCTGGTGTCGGAGCCGCCGGAGCCCGCACCGGCTCCCGAAGCCGGTCGGTGAGCGGGCGGCACGGCAGATCGGGCGCACCCGTCGAACGGAGCAGAGAGAAGAAGAGGAGCGAACCATGGGAACGATGTACTACGGCGGCCCCGGCACTCCGATCGAGATCGAGGATCGTGTTCTCGCGCATCTGAAGGTGGTGATCGCCACGAAGCTCCGGCGCGGGGAGAGCTTCACCGTCTCCTGGGAGCATGCGGAGGGGGAACCGCGAGGGCGGAGCACGATCTGGCTGCATCCGTCGATCCCGCTCCGCTTCGTGTTCGATGACGTGCAGGCTCCTCAGCTCAGCACCACCTGGCTGGAGGACCTCGCGAACTCCGCTCATTCCTCCGGGGGCATCAAGCTCGTCCCCCAGCCCGTCGATAGCTCTGAGCCGACGGCCGGCTGAGCGCGAATCCCACACCGCGACCCTGCTGTCAAGGGGGTTCCTTCCTCTTCCCGCGCGCACTTCACTGGCCGCGAGGCGAGAGGAGCGGTCATGGAACTTCCCGACGCGTACGTCTGGTGGCCGAAGCTGTCCATCGCGGCCAAGCACCGTCTGCTGGAGGAGCCCGGGGCGTCGATCCCCGACTCGGTCCTTCGGGAGATCGAGGAGATCGTCGGGGAAGAGATGCGCACCGCGGCCCGGCTGACCCAGGACGACGTCCAGTTCATCCGCACGCAGCGCGAGCCGGTGGACTGACCAGGAGCGACGCCCGCGCGGCCCTCGCCGCCGGGCGCGGGAGAAGGAGGAGCGGATGCCGAATCGACGGAGTTCGATCAAGGACGAGAAGGTGTACCAGCGGGTGCGCGAGGAGGGCGCGTCCGAGCAGAAGGCCGCGCGCATCGCGAACGCGGCGGCACGGGACGGGCGCTCCGCGGTGGGCCGTCGCGGAGGCGAGGCCGGTTCCTACGAGGACTGGACGGTCGCCGAACTGCGCCGCCGGGCCAAGGAGCTGGGCCTGCGCGGCTACTCACGACTGCGCAAGAG
>JBEBWQ010000018.1:0-18431 GCA_040392075.1 Microbacterium sp. | reverse complement strand
AAAGTGTCGCTCTGATCGATTCAGAGCGACACTTTTCGCGACGGGAACGCCCGCGATGCCGGGCTCAGCGCTCGATCGCGACCAGCTCGCGGAAGTGGCTCATCAGCGAGTAGGCGAGGTTGTAGACGACCAGGCCCGCGCCCTCCTCGAACGCGGCGGCGGCGTCGACCGGCCGGTTGACGATGTCCATCCGGAGCTTGCCGGCGCTCGTCAGCGCGCGGTGGACCGTGGCGCTCTGCTCGGCGAGCGAGGGGTCGCCGGGACCGGAGACGGCGGCGAGATCGGCCGGGCCGATCATGATGCCGTCGATCCCCTCCACCGCGATGATCTCGTCGGCCGCGCGCACGGCGTCGGGCGACTCGATCATGCCGATGGTCAGGGTGTTCTCCAGGTACTTCCTCTTGTGCTCCGGCCCCGGCACGTCGCCGAAGCGACCCGCACGGCTGTAGGTGGCGAAGCCCCGCCGGCCCAGCGGCGGATAGTGCACGGCGTCGACCAGGGCCTGCGACAGCGCGGCCGAGTCGGTGTGCGGGGAGAGGATCCCCTCGGCGCCCTGGTCGAGCGCGCGCAGGGCCAGCGCCTCGTCGCCGAGGCCGATGCGCACCATGACCGGCATGCCGTACATCGCGGCGGTGGCGATGTGCTGGCGGAGGGTCACGACGTCGGCGGGGCCGTGCTCGCAGTCGATGAGCACGAAGTCCATGCCGGCCAGGGCCGTCATCTCGACGACCTCCTCCGCCGGCATCCGCAGCAGCGTGCCGAGCAGCCGATCCCCGGCGAGCGCGCGAGCGCGCAGTGACGGCTTCTCGCTCATGCGATCATCCCCGCAGACAGGTCGACATCGGATCCGCACAGGCCCGGCATCTGCAGCATCGCCACGACCGCCTGGCCCACCTCCTCCTCCGTCACCATACGGTTCAGCGCCGCGCGGGAGACGAAGTCGTGCTGGGCCTGATCGTAGCTGACGCCGGTGCGGGCCGCCTCGCGCTCGAAGTTCCCGTGCATCCGCGGTCCGTCGACGGGGCCGGGGGAGAGGGTGTTGACGCTGACGCCGAGCGGGCCCACCTCGAACGCGAGCGTCGTGGTGATGCCGATCACGGCCATCTTCGATGCGGCGTAGGGGGTGCGCCGCACGAGCGGCCGCTTCCCGGTCACCGAGGCGAGGTTGATGACGTCGCCGGAGCGCCGCTCCACCATGGCCGGGAGGAAGGCGCGGCACATCAGGAAGACGCCCTTCACGTTGATGTCGAAGACCTCGTCCCACTCCCGCTCGGAGATGTCGGTGAGGGGCGCCACCGGGCCCCCCACCCCGGCGTTGTTGACGAGGATCGAGATCTCGTCGTCCCCCAGCTCCGCCGCCAGCGCGTCGACGGAGGCCGCGTCGCTGACGTCGACCTGCGCGATGCGCACGCCCTCGCCGATGCGCTCGGCGGCGAGGGCGAGCTTGGCGGTGTCGCGGCCGGCGATCACGACCCCGGCCCCGGCGCGGTGCAGGCTGGACGCGATCGCCGCGCCCAGCCCGTTCCCGCCGCCGGTGACCAGGGCCGTCCGCCCCGCCAGTGGGAGGGCGGCGCGCCCCGTGAGGACGGTCATCAGGCCGGGGCCCCTTCGAGGGCCTGGTCGATCCACTCGAAGGAGCGGCCGGCGTGACGCCACACGCGGGCGTCGCCCGAGCGGCCGTGGCCGTCGAAGAGCTCCACGCGGCTGGCGCGACCGCAGACCTCGCCGAGGGCGGCGGAGGAGGCCGTGTCGGTGACCTCCTGGTAGGTGACGGTGCGCAGGTACTTGCCCACCCACAGGCCGCCGGTGTACCGGGCGGCGCCCAGGGTCGGGAGCACGTGATTGGTGCCGATCACCTTGTCGCCGTAGGACACGCAGGTGTTCTCGCCGAGGAAGAGCGCGCCGTAGTTGTGCAGCTTCTCCAGCGCCTCGCGCGGCTCGGCGGTGAAGACCTGGACGTGCTCGCTGGCGAACCGGTCGCCCAGCTCCCACAGCTCGTCCATGTCGTCGGCGACGATGACCTGGCCCCAGTCCTGCCAGGCGGGCGCGGCGTAGTCGCGGGTGGGCATGTGCGGCAGGAGCCGCTCGATGTGCGCCATCGTCTCGCGGGCCACGCGCTCCGAGGTGGTCACCAGGACCGCGGGGGAGTCCGGGCCGTGCTCGGCCTGCGAGAGCAGGTCGACGGCGACGAAGAAGGGGTCGGCGGTGTCGTCGGCGAGCACGAGGATCTCGGTCGGGCCGGCGAACAGGTCGATGCCGATCTCGCCGAACAGCTGGCGCTTGGCCTCGGCCACGTAGGCGTTGCCGGGGCCGGCGATCATGTTCACCGGGGCGATGGTCTCGGTGCCGACGGCCATGGCGGTGGCGGCCTGCACGCCGCCGAGGAGGTAGATCTCATCGGCGCCGGCGAGCTTCATCGCGGCGATCGTGGCGGCGGGGATCTCGCCGCGGATCGGCGGAGTGCACGCCACGACCCGCGGGACGCCGGCGACCTTGGCGGTGATGATCGTCATGTGCGCGGACGCCGTGAGCGGATACTTGCCGCCCGGGATGTAGGCGCCGGCGGCCTGCACCGGCACATGCTTCTGGCCGAGGCGGACGCCGGGGAGGGTCTCGATCTCGACGTCGACGAGGGAGTCGCGCTGGGCCTGCGCGAAGGTGCGCACCTGCTCCTGGACGAAGACGATGTCGTCGATGACCTGCGGGTCGACGCCGGCGATGATCTCGTCGACCTGTGCGGCGGTGAGGCGGAAGGGCTGGGTCCATCCGTCGAACTGCTCGGCGTACCTCTTCACCGCCGCGTCGCCGTTGTCGCGGATGTCGGCGATGATCGCCCGGACCCGTTCGGCGACGTCGGCCTGGGCGGTGTCGGCGAACGACTTCGACGGTGCGCTCTTGAGGGAGGTGGCCATGGGTGCTCCTTGAGGGTGGGGCCGGGAGGGGGCATGCGGATGTGAATACGTATGCTTAGAATATGAGCTTCCGTCGGGAGGGTCAAGAAAACGCTAGGATCATCGTGATTTCCGCCCGGAGGGGGAGCGCCGATGGCTGTGACCAGTAGAGACGTCGCGCATCTGGCACGCGTCTCTCAGCCCACCGTCTCGCGAGCGCTGCGCGACGACTCCCGCGTGTCCGAGGAGACCAAGAGGCGCGTGCGCGAAGCGGCGGAGAAGCTGGGCTACGTGCGCAGCGACACCGGGCGCGCGCTGTCCTCCGGGCGCACGCACCGCATCGGACTGCTGGTGACGGACCTGGGCAACCAGTTCTACATGCACATCATCGGCCCGATCCATCAGGCCCTCGAGCCCCGCGGCTACCAGCTGATGCTCTACGCGGAGCAGGCGGACAACGTCCGGATCCCCGAGCGCATGCTCGCCGCGGGCCCGGACGGTGTGATCCTGGCCACCACCACGGTCGACTCGGAGACGCCGGTGCGTCTGCGCGAGCGCGGCGTGCCGCTGGTCTACTTCAACCGCGTCGGCCCGCTCGTGAAAGCGGATGCCGTCACGGTGGACCCGGGGGTGGGCTACGACGAGGCCGTCGCTCAGGCGGTCGCGCTCGGGCACCGTCGCATCGGCGCCGTGCTCGGGCCCGTGTCGACCTCGACCGCCCAGACCCGGGAGATCGCGCTGCGCCGGGCGCTGTCCGCCTACGGTCTGCCGCTGGATCCGGAGCTGGTGCGGCACGGTCCCTACGACACCGAGACCGGCGAGGTGGAGACGCGCGCGCTGCTGGATCGTCCCGACCGCCCGTCACTGATCTTCTGCGGCAACGACGTGGTGGCCTTCGGCGCGCTCAACGCCGCCCGGAGGCTGGGGCTGGCGGTGCCGGCGGACGTGTCGATCGTCGGCTTCGACGACCTGCCCACGGCGCGCTGGCCCATCATCGAGCTGTCGACCGTCGCCTACGACCTGAAGGGCATGGCCGAGGCGGTCGCCGAGATGATCGTGTGGCGGATCGAGAATCCCGGGGCCGAGTACCGGGGGGTCGAGTTCCCCACCGCCTTCCTGCAGCGCAGCACGCTGGGACCGCTCTCCGGCTGAGCGGGAGGCGCCGGCCGGACCCATGCGCAGGGGTGCGCGTCGGGGGAAACGTGGCGGGATAGGCCTTGCGGCTCATAATGCATACGCATACACTCAGATCGGGAAAGGTCTGTGCGAGGACTCGCCTCGTCCAGGCCTGAGAAAAGGAGCATTGCAGTGGCTATTGATCCGGTGGCTTACGAACCGTATGCCAACCCCGACGACTTCATCCGCGAGGTGACCGACCGCATCTGGGTGGAGCGTCAGATCGGTTTCATCTGGGACAACTACGAGCCCGACTCGATCGTGCACGGAGGCCTCGGTACCTCCGAGACCTGCGCCGAGGTCGTCGAAGGCAGCCTCATGCGGATCGCGGACACCCCGGACCGCGTCGGACAGGCCGAGGACGTCATCTGGGAGGCACGCGGCACGGACGCGTTCCTCAGCTCGCACCTCGTGCTCTCCGCCGATCTGCACAAGCCCTACATCAGCCGTACCATCGCGAACTGCCTCTACCGCCGCGGTCGCATGGTCGAGGAATGGGTCGTGCGGGACGGCCTGGCAGGGGTCCTCGCCACCGGCGCGTGCCCTGATGAGGCCGCCCGCGCCATGACCTTCCGCGGCTACACCGGCTCGTTCGCCGGGCCGGCACCCGCGAACCCCATCCTCGAGGGGGCTTCCGGCCCCCGCCCGGACGAGCACCGTGCCGAGGTCGAGCACGTGCTCGGGCTCATCGAGGACGTCTGGAACGGACGCAACCTGCGCAACGTGGGCGAGTACTTCGACCGTGACCTGTTCCTGTACACCGTCGGCGGCCGCGTCATCACCCGTCCCGAGGGCTACCGCCGGGCGCTGCTGGGCTTCCTGGAGTCCTTCCCGGGCGGCCGGTTCGAGGTGCACGACATCCAGACCAACTACGACGTCCGCTACGCGGGTCTGCGCGTGGCCGTGGTGTGGAAGTTCACCGGCGACTACAACGGCAAGGCGAACTACGGCCCCCTCAGCGGTCGGCCCGTCGACGTGCTCGGCATCTCGCAGTTCACCTTCCACGACGGCAAGCTCGTCAAGGAGGTAAAGCTCTGGGACGACCTCGCCGTCCGCGCCCAGATCATCGCCTCCCGCGGTGACGAGGACGTCCGTTTCGAGAACATCTACTGATCTCGAAAGGAGATCATCATCATGACCGATCTGCTCACCTCCGACGTCTCCGTGAGCGAGGACGAACTGCGGCGACGCACCATCCGCCGCTCCGACTGGGTGCCCTGCAACGCGGCCTTCATCGACTGCCGTACCCCGGGCTCGGACCAGAAGGAGAACTACGCCTTCATCGGCGGCGGCGTCTCGCAGAACCCCAACCAGTACGTCAACCTGACGCAGGAGCACGGATTCAACACGGGAGCCGCCGGCATGCCCAGCGGCATCTCGAACAACCTGCACCTGCACTTCACCGCCGAGGTCTTCGTGAACCTGGGCGGCCAGTTCCGCCTGCGCTGGGGCGTGGACGGGAAGCAGGGCGAGTACGTCTCGGAGGACGGCGACATCATCACGGTGCCGACCTGGATCTTCCGCGGTTTCACCAACGAGGGCCCGGACGACGGGATCCTCTGGACCACCCTCGGCCGCGACGACACCGGCGGCATCATCTGGGGCCCCTCGGTGCTGAAGGAGGCGGAGTCCTACGGCCTGCACCTCACCGCCGACAACGTGCTCATCGACACCGTGGCCGGCGACGAGCTGCCCGAGGACGTCCCGCTGATCACGCCGATGCCCCCGCGCTACATCGACGAGCTCACCGCCTACACCCCGGAGGAGTTCCGCTCGCGGGTCATCCAGCCGGGCGACCGTCGCTACAGCGACCATGCGCTGCTGTGCAACGCGGTCCCCGGCGGCCGGGCCCGGCTCGCGCTGGCGATCGGCTACGGGATGTCGCAGGACCGCCGTCAGGTGCCGAACGTGCACGAGCCGCACTCCTTCTCGATGGCCTGGCTGCGTGCCGAGGCCGGCGAGGGGGTGCTGCGCCACCGGCACGACCGTTCGCAGGTGCTCCTGGTGAAGTCCGGCACGTGGACGATCACGGTCGACGGCAAGAGCGTCGAGCTCGGCGCGGGCGACTCGCTCTCGGTCGTCGAGGGCGCGTGGCGCGAGTTCCGCTGCGCGGGTGGCGGCGACGCGGGCGCCGGCGAGATGCTCGTCGTCAACCAGGGCGACGACCGCGTGTACCTGGAATGGGCGCCCGAGGTCGTGGATGCGGCCTACCGGCACGACTGGATGATCGATCCCAACGGCTACATCGCACCCGTCGGGGTGATGATCACCGCCACGCAGGACGACTGATCCCGGACCGGGCGGGTGCGGCGCCGCGCGGGCGCCGCACCCTCCCGCGTTCCGGAGCGGACGGCTTCTCTGGAGGAACACGATGCGCGAACTGCGCGTGGCGGCGGCCGCCCCCGACATCAGGGTCGGCGACCTGGAGGGCAACCTCGCGCGCTGCCGGGACGCGCTCGTGCGCGCCCGCGCCGAGGGTGCTGCGCTGACGGTCCTCCCGGAGCTGGCGACCAGCGGCTACGTGTTCGAGGGGCGCGGCGAGGCCGGGCGCCTCGCGCTCTCCGCGACCGATCCGCGCTGGACGGCGCTGGTCGAGGTGCTCGGCCCCGACGACGTCGCGGTGATCGGGTTCTGCGAGCGGGAGGGCGATCGGCTCTTCAACTCCGCCGCCGTCATCGGCGGGCGGGGACCGCTCGGGCTCTACCGCAAGGCGCACCTCTGGGGCGCTGAGACGCAGGTGTTCACGCCGGGGGACGCGGCGGGAGCCGTGGTCGCGACGCCCTGCGGGCGGCTGGGCGTCGCGATCTGCTACGACAACGAGTTCCCCGAGGTCCCGCGCCGTCTGGCGCTCGCCGGTGCCGAGCTCCTCGCGCTGCCGGTGTGCTGGCCGCGGGTGCCGCGACCCGCCGGCGAGCACGCGCCCGAGACGATCCAGGCGATGGCGGCGGCGCGCTCGTCGCGCCTGGCGACCGTCGTCGCCGACCGTGCCGGCCTCGAGCGTGGCGTGGAGTGGACCGGCGGGACCGCGGTCATCTCGGACGAGGGCTGGATCCGGGCGCTGCCCGACGGGAGCGGGCTGGCCGTGGCGACCCTCGTTCTCCGCGGCGGAGACAAGGCGCTGCCGCCGTACAACGACCTCTTCGCCGACCGCCGGCCGGCGCTGTACTGAGCCGAGAGGCGGCCGGCGGCGGAGCCGCTTTACCGCCGTGATCGGTGCGGGAGCCGTCAGTCCTGCACCGTGATCTCGGCGCCGGGGGTGTCACCGCCCTCGACCAGGGCGAGGTCGCGGACGAGGATCTCGCGGAGCACCCCGAGGTCGACGTCGTCGAGGTTCTTGATGTACAGGCAGCTCACGCCCGTGGTGTGCGGGCCGAGACGGGCGAGCGCCTCGGCGCGGGCCGACGTCGCCATCAGATAGACGGTCGTCGCCTGCGCGCGGGGGGAGAACCCCATCACCGGCATGTCGCCCTCGGTGCCGGTGGGATAGCGGTAGTGGCAGGAGCCGAAGCCGATGATGGTGCCCCAGGCGGCGGGCTCCCGGCCGGAGACCTCGCGCATCATCGCGGTCAGCGTCTCGGCGTCGCGCCGGCGCACGGCCGAGCGGGCCTTGCCGATGATGTCGGCCACGGGCGCGTCCGTGCGCTTCATCGTCGTTCTACTTCCCGGCCTTCGCGGCGGCCTTCATCGCCTTCTTCGCCTCGCGCACCCGGGCCAGCGACTCGGGGGAGGTGATGTCGGCGACGCTGCGATATGAGCCCTCCTCGCCGTAGGGGGCGGAGGCCTCGCGCCAGCCGCTGCCGGCGAAGCCGCACTGCTTGCCGAGCAGCGCGAGGAAGATCTTCGCCTTCTGGTCCCCGAAGCCGGGCAGGGTCTTCAGCCGCCGCAGCACCTCGTCGCCGGTCGGGGTGCCCCCGTCGGCGCCGGGTCGGGTCCAGAGCACCGCCGCATCGCCGTCCCAGTCGTCCACGAGCTGCCGGCACAGGGCCTGCACCCGCTCGGCCATCGAGCCGGGGAAGCGGTGCACCGCGGGCGACTGGCGGAACGCCTCCAGGAACGTCTCCGGATCGGCTGCGGCGATCCCCGCGGCGTCCATCCCGCCGGTCCGCTGCACGATCTTCAGCGGACCGGCGAACGCGGTCTCCATCGTCACCTGCTGGTCGAGCAGCATCCCCACCAGGGCGAGCGGGTTGTTCGTGAGCAGGTCGTCGGCAGCGGTGTCGCCGGTGATGTGCAGGGCCATGCCACCAGTCTCGCACTCTCGGACTTCGCGTCAGGCTGCGGTGGCGTGGTGACGTAACCCGATGGGGAACGCAGCGCACATGGTTGAAAAGTTTAATTTCGACCATGGCAATTAAACTCAACATCCACTACAGTTGCACTGTGGATCTAACACTGTTTCGAAACGAGCACATGGGAGCGCTCGTGCCCATCAGCGGCACGGACACGCTGCTGGGTGCCTGGGAGCACAAGGCGTTCGTGCCTTCTCCTCTACCGATGGAGTCTCCGAGCTTGCGTGGAGGCACTTTCCTCGCCGTCGCGGATGCACGTGCGTCGTTGGCCGCGCTCGACAGTACGGCACGACAGTTGCCGAACCCTCAACTCTTGAGGCTTCCGACCTTGCAGCGCGAAGCGCAAAGCACATCGGCACTTGAGGGTACCTACGCTCCGCTTGAGGCAGTACTCACGGCGGACGAGGAGAGTCCCCGGACGCCTGAGTTGATGGAAGTGTTGAACTACGTCCAGATGGCAAGCGCAGGCTTCAAGGAAGTCTCGGATGGGCGTCCGATCTCGGTGCCATTCTTGAGTTCGATGCAGGGAATCCTCATGCGGGGCACTCCGCTGCAGGCGCAGTCGGGTCGCGTACGCGAAGGGCAGGTCGTCATTGGCCGTCGTGCGGATGCACCGATCGGGGGCTTCCCGGTGCATGCGTCGCGGTTTGTTCCTTCACCGGCGGGGCTATCGCTTGAGGCGAGCCTCCGGGATCTCGCGGACTGGATGCAGGCGGACCATACCGGTGAGATCGACCCGGTTGTTGCTGCCGCGATGGCGCATTACCAGTTCGAGACGCTGCACCCATTTCGGGACGGAAACGGCCGACTCGGGCGATTCCTTATTGTGCTGCAGCTCCTTCACTCAGGCGTCCTGTCCGAACCAACTCTCACGGTGTCGCCGTGGTTCGAAGCGCGACGGGCAGAATACTACGACCGGCTCCTTGCGGTGAGCACCGAAGGCAACTGGGATGACTTTGTCACGTTCTTCGCTCGCGGGCTCCAGGCGGCCGCCGATCAGACGCATCGTCAGATGAAGGAGCTCGTTCAGGTGCAAGCGGATCTCAAGGATCAGATCCGTGCATCGAGCATTCGCGCTGACTCGGCCCACGCGCTCGTGGATCTCGCAATCGCGAGCCCTACCTTCACGGTCAAGAAAGCAACGCACACGTTGGGCTTGTCGTACCAGCGAGTGAACAGGCTCGTGGGTCAGCTTGTGGAGATCGGCGTGCTCCAGCAACTTTCAGAATTGCAGTATGGGCGTCGGTTCTTCGCGCCAAGAGTATTGACGGCGCTGACAAGTCAGGGTCAGGTGTAGTGCGAACGATGGCCTGCTCGGATGAAGTGGCGGGTCCTCTGTAGGTGGTTAGCGAACCTGCTGGTCCAGCAGCATTCCGACGAGAAGCGCCAGCGGATTCTCGGTGAGGAGGGCGTCGGCGTCCGGTTCGCCGGTGATGTGCAGGGCCATGCCTCCATCCTCGCACCCCCGGTGTCGGTTCCTCCAGGTGCTGCGGCCGCGATCGGCCGCACCCGTCACCGGGGACGGAGGGGGATCCGGGGACTCGGATCTCCTCGTTGGGGAGAGCCGCAGGGGTCCCGTCGCTGCCCGGGACGCCCCGGGACGGCACCTCTTGCGCCGGCGCGCGATGCGGCGGATACCATGACACCCATGAGCGACCACGACCCCGGCCCTCCGATCGTCGCCACGCCCGCGGGCCGCGTGCAGGGCACCTGGGAGAGGGCCGACGGCGGAGCCGGCCCGGACGCGCGGGTCGCGGTCTTCCGCGGGATCCCCTATGCGGAGGCGCCCGTCGGGCCGCTGCGCTTCGCGCCGCCGCAGCCGCGCCGGCCGTGGGAGGGCGTTCGCGAGGCCTCGTCCTTCGGCGCGACGCCGCAGCGCGGCGAGACCGGCATCACTCTCATCCCCGAGCACGCGATCGCCGGAGACGACACGCTCAGCGTCAACGTCTGGACCCCGGCCCCCGATCCCGCAGCAGCCCTGCCCGTCGTGGTGTGGATCCACGGCGGCGGCTTCCTCTCGGGCTCGCCGGCGAGCCCCTGGTACGACGGGCGGGCCTTCGCCCGCGACGGCGTGGTCCTGGTGACGCTCTCCTACCGGATCGGCTTCACCGGGTTCGGCTGGATCGAGGGGGCGACGCAGAACCGGGGCGTCCTCGACTGGATCGGGGCACTCGGATGGGTGCGCGACAGCATCCGCGGGTTCGGCGGCGATCCCGGTCGCGTGACCGTCATGGGCCAGTCCGCCGGCGGGGGAGCGGTGCTCACGCTCCTGGGCGTGCCGGGAGCGGCCGGACTCTTCCAGGCGGCCTATGCGGTCTCGTCGGCGGTCGCCGATCCGTCACCGGAGGAGGCCCGCGCGCGGGGGCGTCATCTCGCCCGGCTGGCAGGGGTGGCGCCCACGCTCGACGGGCTCGCCGAGATCCCCGAATCCCGTCTGCTCGCGCTGCAGCCGAAGATCACCGCCCCGGCCGCGCCGCACCTGCTGCGCGATCTGCACGAGATCCTGCGGGAGGGGCTGCTCCTCGGACCGGTCGTGGACGGCGAGGTCGTGACCTGCGCCCTCGACGAGGCCGTGGCCCATGGCGCGAACGCGGGGGTGCCGCTCGTGCTCGGGGCGACCGACGACGAGCTGTCGGGACTGTTCCACCCCGGCGGGGTGATCGATCACCTGCCGCGCCACGCCATGCTGCTCGCCCTCGGCGCCCGCCCCGATGCGGCACACCGGTGGCTCATGGACCCGTCGGTGCAGTCGGTCGACAGCACCGCCCGTCTCCTCGGACGTTTCGCGACCGACA
Organism: Microbacterium sp.; assembly: GCA_040392075.1. Lineage (GTDB taxonomy): Bacteria > Actinomycetota > Actinomycetes > Actinomycetales > Microbacteriaceae > Microbacterium. Next base: position 7,280 of record JBEBWQ010000018.1, on the reverse strand, counting down.
TGATCCTGCGTCAGAACGTGCCCCGTGTCGCCGCAGCGCGCAGCGCGTCCCCGGAGGCGGGGCCGACCTGGAGCTACCGCTTCGCGTGGCATGCGGACCAGCCGCCGCGCGCGGGGCACTGCATCGACGTGCCCTTCCTCTTCGATCGGCTCGACGCGTCCGGCGTCGACCGGGTGGCCGGGGCGAACCCTCCGCAGGCGCTGGCGACCGCGGTGCACACTGCCGTGGTCCGGCTGGCCCGGGACGGGGACCCGGGATGGACGCCGGATGCCGGCGGGCTCGGCCCCAGCCGGGTGTGGGACATGCCCCTGCGGGAGGAGGACGACGCCTTCGCCTCCGCCCGGGCGCTGCTCGGGTGACCGCGGCGGCGCGAGCCCGGACCGTCACGGTCCTTCGCGGGTGCGGAGCCGGAGCGGGGCGGTCGCGGGAACGCGGCAGGCGTGCAGGGCCGGAGGGCGCAGGGACCTGAGTCCACCCGACCGGGGCCGCACGGGCGGCGGAGCGCGGTGGGAGGATGGAGGCATGGAACAGCCCGATGCTCCTCAGTCCCCGGCGGCGCACGGCGGCGCGGCCTCCGCCCCCCGTCCTGCGGATATCGCCGAGCGTGCGGCCGCGACGCGGGTCGTGGTGATCGGCGGCGGCATGGCCGGCCTCGTCGCCGCGTGGGAGTGCGCGAAGGTCGGGATGTCCGTCACCGTGCTGGAGGCGCGGGAGCACCCCGGCGGGGCCGTGCGCCGGATCGAGGTCGGTGGCCTGGCTGTCGACGCCGCCTCCGACGGCTTCGCCACGATGGGGGGCGCGCTCCGGGCGCTCGTCGATGAGCTGGGCCTCGGCGATGAGGTGGGCTTCCCCGCGCCGGTCGGCCCGTGGGTCGGCGGTCTCCCCGACGGGGAGCCGCAGCCGATGCCGGCCGGCGGCCTCCTTGGCATCCCGGAGAATCCCTTCCAGGACGGCGTGCGACGGGTGATCGGCGGCCGCGGGGCCTGGCGCGCCTATGTCGACCGGCTGCGGCCGCCCCTGACGATCGGGCACGAGCGCAGCCTCGGCCGGCTGGTCGCGACCCGGATGGGCGACCGCGTGCGGGACCGCCTCGTCGCCCCGCAGATCACCGGCATGTACTCCGTCGACGTCGACGACATCGACGCCGACATGATGGCGCCCGGGCTCAATGCCGCGCTCACCCGCACGGGCTCCCTCTCCGGCGGCGTCTCGCAGATCCTCGGCACGATGGCGGAGAAGCCCGCGGGTCCGCCGTTCGCCGGCCTGATCGGCGGCAACGGGCGCCTGCTCGATGCGCTGCTCGACCAGCTCGCCCTGCTCGGTGCCCGGGTGCGCACCGCGACACCGGTGCGCGGGCTGGAGCGGGACGGCGATCTGTGGCGCGTCGTCGTGGACGGCCCCGCGGACCCGGAGGACCCCTCGGGCGCACCGGGGGCCGCGGAGCCGGCGGAGTCCCCCGCCGGCACGGGGGATCGCACCGAGACGATCGAGGCCGATGCGGTCGTCGTCGCGGTGGAGGAGCGTCCTGCGCGCGAGCTGCTGACCGGGATCGTGACCGGTCTGGGCGAGGCCGGCCCCGCCGCCGGGATCGAGACCGTGACGCTCGTGCTGGATGCGCCGGCGCTGGACGCGGCGCCGCGGGGCAGCGGCGTGCTCACCGTGCCGGGGAGCCGTGCCGCCTCGGGGATCATGGAGGCGACGGTGAAGTGGCCCTGGCTCGCGGAGGCCGCCGCGGGGAAGCACGTCGTCCGGGTGACCTTCGGCCCCGAGAGCGGAGCGCCGGCGACCGAGGATCTCGACGACGAGGCCGCCGTCGCCCTCGCGCTGAGCGAGGCATCCGAGCTCCTGGGCGTGCCGCTGCGGGAGTCTGACCTCGTCGATGCCCGGCGGGAGCGCTTCGCGCACGCCCTGCCGGCCGTCTTCCTGGGGGCGGCGAAGCGCCGCGCCGCGCAGCGGACGGCGATCGCCGCCGTCCCGGGGCTGGCCGTCGTGGGCGCGTGGCTCTCGGGCTCCGGCCTGGTGTCGGTGGTCCCCGACGCCCGCGCCGAGGCCGACCGGCTCCGACGCGCCCTGCTCTGGGAGTGAGGCGTCCTGCTCTGGGAGTGAGGGGAGCGCTCCGGGGGAGGAGACATGGCGGGCCGAGGAAGATCTGACGCGGGTTGACCCTCGGGTCGGGAGATGACCTCGCGCGGGCCGGGAGAGGTCGTCGGCCTGCCGGAGCGGCTCAGGCGAAGATCATCGGCAGGTCGTCGTCGCCGTCGCCCGGAGGGGCGAAGTCGAGGTCCACGACCACCGGGACATGGTCGCTGGGCTGGTCGCCCTTGCGCTCGTCGCGGTGGATGGACGCACCTGTCACGGCGTCGGCGAAGCGGGCGGAGCCGAGGATGAAGTCGATGCGGATGCCCTCGTTGCGGGGGAACTTCAGCTGCTGGTAGTCCCAGTAGGTGTAGCCCTCGGGCACGAGCGGGCGGACAACGTCGACGAGCCCCGCGGACTCCAGGGCGAAGAACGCCTCCCGCTCGGCCGGGGAGACGTGGGTGGAGACCCCCGGCACGATCGCGGGGTCCCCGTTGTCGGCGTCGAAGGGGATGATGTTGAAGTCCCCCACGAGCGCGAGCGGCAGCTCGGGGTCGGCGGCCAGCTCCGCACGGGTGGCGGTGCGCAGGGCGTCGAGCCAGCGGAGCTTGTAGTCGTAGTGGGGGTTGTCGAGCGCACGGCCGTTGGGCACGTACAGGCTCCACACTCGCACGCCGTCGATGGTCGCCCCCAGGGCGCGTGCCTCGAGCGGGGCGTCGGGTCCGTTGTGCCCCTTGGCGAAGCCGGGCATGCCGGCGAAGGAGGTCGTGACGTCCTCGATTGGCAGTCGGCTGGCGATCGCCACGCCGTTCCACTGGTTCAGCCCGTGCAGGGCCACCTGGTAGCCGGCCTCCTCGAAGGGGGCGTAGGGGAACTGCTCCGGCTTGCACTTGATCTCCTGCATGGCGAGGACATCGACGTGCTCGCGCACCGCGAAGTCCACGATGCGGGAGACGCGCGCGCGGATCGAGTTGACGTTCCAGGTGGCCAGACGCATGGATCCAGCCTATCGGCGGCGGGTGCTCGCTCTCGCGCGGCGCGGGCTGTCCGTGCTCAGCGCTCCGCGGGGTCGGCGGTGCCGACCAGGACGCCGCGGGCGAGGGCGTGGAAGTGGCGGTTGAACCCGAGGACCGCGGGCGTCGCCCCGGCCGGGAGGTCCAGGGCGGGGACGTCGAGCGCGTCCACGACGAAGAAGTACCGGTGCACGCCGGTGCCCGCGGGCGGGGCCGCGCCGATGAACCGCTCCAGCCGGGCCTCGTTGGGCAGCACGACGGCCCCCGCCGGCAGGGCCTCGACCGTGCCGTCGCCCGAGGGGACGTCATGGATGTCGGCGGAGAGGTTGTAGGCGGCCCAGTGCCAGAAACCGGAGCCGGTGGGCGCATCGGGGTCGAAGCAGGAGATCGCGATGCTCTGCGTGCCGGCCGGCACCTCCGACCAGTGCAGCGCGGGTGCGCGATCCTCGCCGCCGCGCTTCTCGGCCCAGGCGAACAGCGGCAGCGGGCCGCCGGGCTCGAAATCGGGGCTGGTGAGGGGGAGCGGCGCCACCGGGCGCAGCTGGGCGAGAAGGGCGTAGGGGTCGTAGTCGAACATGCTCGTCTCCTGGCGGTCGGTTCGCACGGACACCGCCCACCCTAGGCGCAGGGGCATCGGATGTCATCCCTCCGCCCCTCGTCGGCGAGTCCCTACACTGGAGGGCGTGAGCACCATCGCAGAAGACCGGCAGGCCCTGATCGACCTCATCACCGGGGAGGCGGTCTTCCACGGCGACTTCATCCTCTCCAGCGGCAAGAAGGCGACCTATTACGTCGACATGCGCACGCTCACGCTGGACCACCGCGCGGCTCCCGCCATCGGCCGGGTCATGCGCGATCTCATCGCCGATCTCGATGTCGCCGCCGTCGGCGGGCTGACGCTCGGAGCCGATCCCATCGCCAACGCGGTGATGCACGCCTCGGTGGGCACCGACCGCCCGCTCGACGCCTTCGTCGTGCGCAAGGAGCCCAAGGACCACGGCCGTGGCCGTCAGGTGGAGGGCGCGAAGGTCGCCGGCCAGCGCGTGGTCGTGCTGGAGGACACCTCCACCACCGGTCAGTCGGCGCTGAAGGCGGTCGAGGCGCTGCGGCGCGAGGGCGCGGAGGTCGTCGCCGTCGCGGTGATCGTGGACCGCAAGACCGGGGCGCAGGCCGCGGTCGAGGCGGAGGGCCTGGAGTGGCGCGCGGCGTTCGACCTCGACGATCTGGGGCTGCAGCCGCAGTGATCCGCTGATCCACGCCCACCGACCCGTCGATCCGTCGCCCCTCGGCGCGCGACGCGTCCGACCCCCGGCGCGCCGGATCGCTCCGCGGTGGGGCGACACCGTCGACCGGCCGTGCCGGGAACAGGCCACTCGCCTGAGATCAGGCCGTTCCGGGCGCGATCTTCCTGTTCTCGGGGTACCATCCTGTTCTCGGGAGAGAGGCGCCCCGCCTCCCAGTGCGGCGCCCCGCCTCCCGGTGCCGCGCGGCCGCGCGTGAGGATCAGCGGTCCTCGTCGCGACGGGGGTCGTCCTGCGGGGTGTCGGCGTCGGGCGCATCCTCCGGCCCCGCCCACCACGGCCGCTCCGGCGGTCGCCGCCGGGCCTGCAGGAACCGCCAGACGAAGACGACGAGGGTCGTCGTCGTGATGAGGATCATCACGAGGAACAGCACGTCGCGCTCGGTCATGACGCGGCTCCCGCCGCCGCGCCGCTCGTGTCGGCGCTCACCCAGATGACGGCGGCGGCGCCCTCGGGGAGCGGCGCGCCGCCGGGGGCCGCGGTGTCGCCCCCGGCTCCGACCGTCAGCTCCGTCCCCACGTCGATGCCGGCGGCCTCGATCGCGCGCAGCAGCGCGGCATCCCGGTCGCTCACGCGCAGCACCCGGCCGCGGTGGCCGGCGGGGGCGTCGGCGAGCAGGACGAACGGCTCGCGGATCACCCGGCCGTCCGCATCGGGGATCGCGTCGCCGTGCGGGTCGAAGCGCGGATACCCGAGCCGGGCGTCGATGCGGGCCAGCAGGCGATCGCTGATCGCGTGCTCGAGCACCTCGGCCTCCTCGTGCACCTCGTCCCAGGCGTAGTCGTACACCTGCACCAGCCAGGTCTCGATGAGGCGGTGGCGGCGGATCATCGCGAGGGCCTGCCGGCGCCCGGCCTCGGTGAGCGTCACGGCCCGATACGGCGCGTGGTCCACGAACCCCGCCGCGGCGAGCTTCTTCACCATCTCGGTCACCGAGGAGGGGGCCAGGCCGAGGGCTGCGGCCAGGACCGAGGGGGTGATCGGGTCGCTCTGCCACTCGGTGTGCTGGTAGATGGCCTTGAGGTAGTCGTCCGCGGCGTTCATGCGCGCTCCTTCCGCCCGAGGTCCGGTGCAGCGCGGTCGTCCGGACCGGCTGCGCCTGTTCCATCCTCCCGCATCCGGCGCCTCCGCCGACCCGTCTTCGGACCGGGACCCGTTCGCTATCCGCCCAGCCCGTTCGCTATCCGCCCTGTCCGGTCGCGAGGAGGACGAGCAGGGTCACGTTCAGGGCGATGAGGAGGGCCGCGGCGACGATCCCGGCGAGCGTGGTGATCCGGCGGTTCGTGAAGGCGCCGAGGGTGCGGCGCTGCGCGGTGAGCGCCACCAGCGGGATGAGCGCGAAGGGGATGCCGAAGGAGAGCACCACCTGGCTGAGCACGAGTGCCGCGGTGGGATCGACGCCGATGCCGAGGACCACGAGGGCGGGGATGAGGGTGGCGAGGCGGCGGGCGAGCAGCGGCACCCGCACGCGCAGCAGGCCCTGCATGATCTCGCCCCCCGCGTAGGCGCCGACCGCCGTGGAGGCCAGGCCCGAGGCGAGCAGGCCCACGGCGAAGAGGGTGGCGATGGCCGGGCCCAGGCTCTGCGCCAGCGCCGCGTGCGCACCCTCCAGGGTGTCGGTGCCCTCGACGCCGGCGAGGTTGGTGGCCGCGAGGAGGAGCATGGCGAGGTTCACCCCGCCGGCGATCACCATCGCCAGCGACACGTCCCAGCGGGTGGCGGTGAGGAGACGACGCACGCCGGGGTCCTCCCCCTCGCCGTGCGACCGTGCTCCGGCCGGCCGTGTGCCGGCGGTGCCGAAGCGGTCGCGGGAGAGCGCCGAGTGCGCGTAGATCGCGTGGGGCATGATCGTCGCTCCCAGGATCGACGCGGCCAGCAGGACCGAGCCGGTGCCTTCGAAGCGGGGGAGGATGCCGGAGACGATGCCCGCCGGGTCGGGCGGGACGACGAAGAGGCCCGCGACGAAGCCGATCACGATGATGGCGAGCAGGCCGATGATCGCGAACTCGAACGGCCGCGGACCGCGGCGGGACTGCACGACCAGCAGCGCGAGGGACACCGCGCCGGTGATGAGCCCGCCGGCCAGCAGCGGCAGGCCGAAGAGGAGGTAGAGGGCCACGGCGCCGCCGATGATCTCCGCGATGTCGGTCGCCATCGCCACGAGCTCCGCCTGTAGCCAGTATCCGCGCCGCGCCCAGGGGCGGTGCACCCGCTCGCCGACGAGCTCGGCCAGGCTCCGGCCCGTCACCACGCCCAGCTTGGCGGAGAGGTACTGGATGAGCCAGGCCATGAGGTTGCCGGCGAGCACCACCCATACCAGCAGGTACCCGTACACGGCGCCGGCGGTCATGTTGCTCGCGACGTTGCCGGGGTCGAGGTAGGCCACGCCCGCCACGAGGGCCGGCCCGAGCAGGGCGAGCCCGCTCAGGGCGCGGCGGCGCGTGCGGACGGGAGCGGTCATCGGATCATTGTCTCAGATATTTCGGGGACCCGAAATATCCCGCGGCGATGTGATCCCGTGCGGGCGATCCCCGGCCGGCGTGGTGGGGATCTTCCGGGTTTCGGCCCGGGTCTGCATAGTCTGGCGGGATGCACGAACATGAGCCGGAGACCCCCGGACCGCTCGACCGCGCTCCCGCCCCGGAGCCCTCGCCCGAACGGACGACGCACGGGGTGGGACCGTGGCCGGGCGGTCCGGCGGCGTGGCCGGCGGACGAGCGCTACGACCGGGACCTGCTCGCGGCCGGCGACACCCGGAACGTGATCGACCGCTACCGCTACTGGCGGATGGAGGCGATCGTCGCCGACCTCGACACCCAGCGGCATCCGTTCCATGTCGCGATCGAGAACTGGCAGCACGACATGAACATCGGCTCGATCGTGCGCAGCG